>DQIO01000193.1 GCA_020793555.1 Methanosarcinaceae archaeon
CGCCTGCGGCGGGAACTGATGCCACGTTTTCTTAACTTCCAGTCAATTGTTGTGCCACTATCTATTTATGAACGATTCAATCTACCGACAACGTTTATGCATAGCTGAATAGTTAAAGTTAAGTTAACGTTAAGTTAAGCTTAGATACTTAACCCACACGCACGATACGCACAAGTGAATTGACAGGCACATCTGATAATATATCCGCACCGTTCTTATCGACAAGTACTGTTACAGCTACAGGTTTTGCGCCCAATTCACGGATCTGGTCAATTGCATCAATAATCGTTTTACCTGATGTGATCACATCATCCACGATAACACAGTTCTTATTCGTAACATCACCAAAATGCCTGCTGAATGTTCCGCGCATGTTGGTACTTTCAATGTGATCCTTATGGGAATGGAACACTGCAAATTCAGTCCCAAGCTCATCTGCCATAAGACTGGCAAGCGGTATACCGCTTGATGCGATCCCAACGACAACGTCAATTTCTGAATCTGTCTGGGTAATCGACTCAAGTACCATATCGGATAATGCCTTTGCAGTATAACGAAGCCTGTGTGAACTCTTACCTATATTGCTCCAGTCCACTGAAATATCTCTTGGTGCAGGCGAAGTTGCCTCTTTTTTAGAACGTGTCAAAAGCCATGTCACCGTCTCCCGCGAAACATTCAACTCATCTGCTATCTGTCCGGTCACAAGTCCTTTGGATTGCAATTCAACTGCCTTTTGAATTAGATATTCTATATTCTTCATGATGTTCCCACCTGATAAAACGCATAATTATTTTCGTACTGAAAGTATATGACATTCGTACTGTTATACTTTTCTTTTACGTCTCTTTTTTAGATCCGAACCGCATATCGGACATATATCGCCTTCGTCAAACCGCTTACGACATCCCACACACTGTTTTTCCCACACAAGTATGTCACGTATCTTCTTCTGAACAACCGGTTTCACATCAATACCAAGCATTACAGCTACGTTCTGAACGGCATAGTCATCAGTCAGAAGTGTTGCATCACTTTTACGTTCCAGTGCTTTTGCAAGTATCTCAATGTCCGTCGTAGATAACTCTTCTAAATCACGCGTATGTTTTGCCATATTGAGTACATCTTCGGTCATGCCGGATTGTGGTGCCTCGACTCTTGCTCCCTCCTCACGCGCAATCTCAAAACGATTGGCTGCTTCGCTGCTTTTCAGTTCATTGACAACAGATGGAACAGTTATCAAAAGAGTGCTTTCCACAGGATATCCCATAATAAAAACCGCAGAGTCTGCTACATAGTACGTCATGATGTTGTTTTCATTTTATGTGAGCTCTTTGACAAGCCAGCCCCAATATTTGATTGTGGCAATGAGCCCAAGCGTCATGCCAATCGCAAAAAAGATGTTTGTAATCATTTCTACTTTCTCAGTGCATATTGCAAATGATGGATAACCCTCTGCAATTAGCATAAAAACAATGCTCAAGTAATAAATGTAATAATAAGGCTTTATCCGCATAGCGCTACCAAGCCGCTTGCTCAATATTGCCATGAGGTACATGACGATAGCAAATGATAGGACTGCAATATCCCAGGTACAAACATCGTGGTAGATGTTATTCACCACCTGTCATATGGAAATACAATTTTGCTGTTAATATCAGGGACATTAAGCCACCCAAGGCTTCTGATGCCTCTATTAATGAACGATTATACAAAAATAGATGTGTTGGTGTTATCGCAATAAGCAAAACCAGTAACGGAATCAGAAAAAGGTAATATTGTGTGTTCACATTGAACTTTTTCTGGTAAAAAAGCCCGATCCCGCCTATAAAAGTCACAATAACAGCAGCCACTATCCATGTATATATATGCAAAACTATCGCGATAGTTTCATAATCAACCATGCTTAACGTCTCTTCTTAAAAGCTTCAACAAACGCTTCGCCAGGTGTTTCTGTGGGATTTCCACTCATAATTCCTGAGAAATCCGAAAACGGTAATTTGACCTCAATTCCTTCGTCCCCTATCTCAAGTTCGCGTATCTCCTTGTCATGTTTGCTTCCGCGCATCTTGAGAACCGATATAGCCTTCCTAAACTCTGATCTGATCTCAACATAACGCAGAAGAATAATTGTATCCATTGCATAACTTGTTCCATTGCCTGCGATCGTCAATTTGCCGGAAAGCTCTGTTTGTTCATTGATGAATAAAGATGTCACATTCTTTGATTTTAAGAAGTTTGCAAGCAAGTGAATATGCTCACGAAGTTCCATTGAAGTTTCCAAAGCGGGCTGGAACCCATAGATTCCATCGACCACCACGCGTTTTGCATCCATCTCTTCGATCATTGACTCTAACTGAAGAATATGTGCATTTGCATCGAGTTCCGATGAATTTGAATAGAATATCCTGATCATACCGGATTCAAGATACTTACCAAGTTCATGCCCAATTGACTCGGCATTCGCTTTAAGCTGCTCCTCATCTTCCTCAAATGAAACGATGATCCCATGTTCACCCTTCTTTGCACCTTCTACAATAAACTGCAGACTGATAAGGGTTTTTCCGGTACCACTACCTCCTGATATGAGAGTACTTGTGCCACACAAAAGCCCTCCTCCGCACATCTCATCAAGACCGGCAACACCTATTGGAACCCGTACGTTGGTGTATTCTTTGTGCGGTGTTGACTGTACACGCTGATACACAATAATACCGTCCTCTGTTATTGAATATGTGTGTTTGCCGCTTGAAGGGTTCTGCCCCCGCATCTTAATAACTTCCAAAGACCTTACCCTTCGTTCGTTCTTGAGATCATTTGAAAGATATATGATTCCATCTGAGACATAACTCAATTCACTTTTCATCAGATCTTCTTCATTGAACTCTCCTGTTACCAGTACAAGAGCATTCCAGCATTTCATACGCATGAGCAGATCATAATAAAAACGACGGCGAGTGATCTGATCAAGATTCATTTCAATAGCTGTGATAGGATCGATCACAATCCTGTCTGGTTTGATGTTCTCGATCTCATCTTCAATGAAAGAAGCAAATGCACCAATTCCTTCATTGATTATTTCAATTCCAACCGGTACATATTTGACATTACCCCGTGCAAGTAATGAGATGTTATAAAAACTAAACTGTGACATGAAGTTGTTTACCATCGCCACCGGTTCACTAAGTGCAGTGACATACATGCAAACCTCGTCGTTACGTGCAGCATTGAATACCGACTGCATTGCAAATGTTGTTTTTCCGGCACCAGCAGTACCCGCAATCAAAACTGTGGACGGTCTTGTGAATCCCCCTTTGAGAATGTCGTCAAGTCCTGGTATACCGGATGAAACATATTTCATAATAACCACCTGTTAAAGATATTAAATCGAAATATAATACTAATGTTTGTCACATAATTTTTGTAATTTTATTTACAGATTTCTCAAGTTCAACAAGGATCAAGCCCAATCCTGCATCAGGTTCTGTCAATATGACAATAAGCGCTTTTGGTCCTGCCCCCATAGCAATCAATTTACCGTGATCCGATTCTACAATAACCCTGTCCGGAATACCTTTGCCAAGTTCAGTGGTTGCACTCTCAGCTGCACCAAGCATAGTAGCCGACATCGCAGCAAATGTTTCTGCATGAGATTCGCTTTCCATATCTGAAACAACAACAAGCCCATCACGACTGGCAATAGAGGATGCAGTGATACCACCCATCTGTTTTAAGTCTAATAAAATTTTTTTAAGCATGACGTTTGTGGAAGCTATGTACAAGTCCCCCTTTTTTTGATAGTATCTATTTTATAAATATCGAGTGCGTGTAAATCCGAGTATAGCAAGAATTTTCTCGTAGTATATGTTTTATTAACATATAGTGCAAGTTAATCCGAGCATAGCGAGGATTTTCTTGAAAATGTTGTAATTGTGATCATTTGCAGTATTTTTTGTAGCCAATGAGTGTACCTCGTTGTTACATTTACTATTCTGACCCCTCAAAATTAATAAATCTTATTTTTTCTGGAATGTATGTATTGCATTTGTATTATACCATAATTCATCAAACTATTAAATATGTTTTGTTTTGATGAAATTGTTGATAATCAATCGCGCTTTGAACAGATTTTTATCCTAAACAGTCGTTAATTAAAGCATGGACTTTGAAAAAGCAAAAGAGACGATTGTTGATTTTATTCGTATAAAAACGCAGGAAGCAAAGGTGAACAGTGCAGTTATAGGGCTGAGTGGTGGTATTGATTCAGCACTAACAGCATATCTGACAGTTGAAGCACTCGGACATGAGAACGTACTCGGGGTACACCTCCCTGAATTGAACATCACACCAGCCGAGGATGTACTGGATGCCACAGAAGTGGCAGATCGGCTCAATATCGAGTTAAAAACAATTGACATGTCTGAAATACTGTCCTCGTTCATGTATTCAATACCGGAAAGTGACGGCGCAAATCCACTTACAAACGGAAACCTTAAAGCACGTATCCGTATGTCAATCCTGTATTATTATGCCAACCTGTCCAACCGTATGGTTATCGGAACAGGCAACAAAACCGAAATAATGCTCGGATATTATACCAAATACGGAGACGGCGGTGTTGACATTGAACCTATAGGCGACCTGTACAAAACCGAAGTGATGGAACTTTCTCGCATGGTAGGGGTTCCTGAAGGAATAATCACCAAACCGCCAACCGCAGGTCTTTGGGTCGGACAGACAGATGAAGAGGAACTTGGAATATCATATGTAGTGGTCGATAAACTGCTTGAGATGTTAATCGATGGCAAAGACCCCGAATATATACAAGATATTCTTGGTGTCTCAGGCGAGCAGATGGATTCTATTATTCAGCGCATAAGTGCGAACATACACAAAGGTCAGGCTCCTCCAATAGCAGTTTTGGATGATGCACGGATTGGATAAGATAATACGCAGGCAAATCGTGCGTACATGCGGGTGCCGATGCTAAAGAAAAAGACACAGCAATTGACCTAAACGAAAGAAAACTGAGCATCAGTCCTCGATGTCGCAATTGCAGGAATGCAGTTCAACCTCGAATTCGATGACACAAAAATGCATGTGGTTGACGTGGCTGAAGGCAACTTATTCACTCAAAGCGGCATGGGTACATACTTCAATGCAGGAACAATAGAATCTGGTTCAGTGAACAACGTTTATGGCACTATCCTTGGCGCAGCGAATGTGAAAATACCATCTGTATTTGCGACAATAACACTGGTCGTAGATGCGCAGAACACCACTACATCAAATATTAACCTGAAAAATGTAATTGTTAGTGATCCGGAAGGTAACGCCATATAATTTGAAGTCATAAATGCAATTGTGGGAATAACGGATACATATGATGTCAATGGTGATGGAACTGTAAATTTCACAGATTACGAAATAGTAGAACAGTATTTCTCAGAAGAAACATCTGCTCCATATCCGAGTTGGGATGTCAATTCTGACGGTGTAGTAAATATTATGGATATAACGTTGGTCATATTCAATTTAGATTGATAATGATAAATTTTCATTTTTTCAGGTCACCTTTAAATAAAGGAGTGGCCATATTTTAAGGGCAGGGGTAATTAATCATAGAACTGCAGGTGACAAAGATAATGCGTTATAGTGTACTAATCTTACTTTTTGTTGTGCTCATATGCATAAACGCTGTTGGAATTGCCTCAGCACAAACTCTTGTCATTATTTCTCCGTCAACGCAGCAAATTGATGAAGGGAAAAATTTCGTGATAAGTGTATATGTAGGGCCGGATGCACCTGTTTCAGGCGCCCAGTTTAACCTTCAATTTGACAGTTCCCTTGTAAATGTGGTCAGTGTCACAGAAGGGAATTTTTTCAATCAGGATGGGGGCAGTACGATCTTTAACTCAGGTACCATCGACAATTCACAAGGAACTATCACAGATGTTTATGCATTGATTATCGGGAAAAGTAATGCCACAACACCTGGTATCTTTGCAAACATCAATATGGTTGCATTGAATCAGTCAGGGATATGTACGTTTGAGATGTCAAATGTTGTCATTAGCAACTCGGATGGTCAATCACTGCCAATTACTGTCACCAATGGAAATGCAGGTATTGGCGATGTCACAGTCACTCCAACGAATGGGGATGCAGATGGCGGTGGCGGCGGTGGCACTTCAGGAGAGGAATTTGAAAATATCGAATTAAAAGAGGTTGCTGATGTATACGTCACCGTAAACACAACAATTTCATACAAATTCGACAACCCCATTAACCCAATTGCATATGTGAACTACACTGCACTGAACAATGCAGGTTCCATATCTACCACTATTGAAGTACTGAAAAGTACCTCTGCTCTTGTCTCAAGTGTACCTTCCGGTAAAGTGTACAAAAATATGAACATCTGGGTTGGTCTATTTGGATACGCAAATGAAGCAAATATCAAGGATAATGTCGTTGGTTTTAAAGTCACAAGGACATGGCTTCATGAGTATAATATATTGCAATCGACTGTACGGTTAAACAGGTACACCTCAGGAGCGTGGCAATCTTTGCCTACGACTAAGACAAGTGAAGACAAGACCTATGTATACTTTGAATCAAAAACACCGGGTTTTTCTTCATTTGCCATAACTGGTCAGAGTTCATCCGACCAGGCAATTTCAATGGGAGATATTCAGGTTTCAACCACAACTAAAAGTTCGACAGAGGTATCGGATGAGGCACTCCAAACTGAATCACAGGAGCCTTCAACTTCTGAAGAAACACCTGCGGATACGCAGGAAAGTATTCCATTTATCGGATCTGGTATTGTGCTGTCATTTTTTGCAATCGCTGCAATCTTAATTTCATTTTTGCAGAGGTCGGGCAAGGATGAATAATATATGTTAC
>DQIO01000192.1 GCA_020793555.1 Methanosarcinaceae archaeon
GTTATATTCGCAATTCCTTATATATACTTATACCCACAAACTTATATATCAATTTGAAACACTTATTTAAAAGTACATAATTTTGTACTATTGGTCCAGGATTTAAGTGCATATTTACACTTATCGATGAATTTAGTTAATAGAGGGATGAATTATGGAAAAAAATAATATGTCAATTACAGATGACCGTTTATCTCGTTTTGCACCGGTTGTTGTCTTCCTGATAGGAATAATGGATATAATTTTATCTTCGGTTTTTGCACAGTCCATGTATAATTTTGCAATATTTACTGCCCTGATGGTTTTAACTGGTGCATCAGTGCCGTTTATCAGGATGCTAAAAATCCGCTCATACAAGGTTACAGCTTACATTTATATTGGTTTTGCAGCATACTGGGTAGTAGGGACTGCTTACAATGATCCGGATGTAATGTTCGGCCAATTCTTACCGGTAGTGATTTTTGCACTTGCAAATGCTGTAGCAATATTAATTTCCATAGTGGATGGGCGTGATAGTGGCTATATCTACAGCAGTATGGGATTTACGGTTGTAATTTACAACATCTTAATCGCAGGAAACTTAGATTACGTTGGTGGGAAACCCGATATGTTGCTCTTTGTGGCCGTTCTCTGGATGCTAATACCGATGTTGTGGTGTTATTCACTCTCCAAAGTCACATCGAGATTGACATTCAATGCCAAGAAACGCTTTTTTTCAACAGTTATAACTGGAATATCTGTACTTCCAATATATCTGCTGCTTGGGATTGTTATCATCACAAGCCAGGGAACACGTACGTTTAATATTCCTACAATTTCATCGATCGGACAGTTCTTTTCCTCAAATCCACAGCTTACTGAGATACTCATTGGTGCAAGCTGGTTCTATATGCTCGCGCACACGATCGCGGTATTAATTGCATTTTTCTCAAATGAGTTGGTATTGCATTCTTTCAAGATCAAAAAGGAGATCACGGATGAAGGTGAGATCATGTACAGTGTGGAGAAAAAAGTAGAGGCTCCAAAGATTGAGAAGGAAGACCCTTACAAGAACATAATCAAGGAGATGAAATCGTTCAAAAAAGAATTTAGTGCAGGCAAAGTCAATCGGCTTGCAGCGACTCAGAAGATCGGTAAGATCCGAAATGAAATGGAGTTGTTAGTTGCAAAATACCATCACGGTTCAAAGGAATCGGCAGAAAAACTACTGAGAGAAATTGAAAAAGAAATCGAGTTTGCATTCAGGTAGTGATAAAAAGTGAAATTGACAACTGATGATTATATCCGCATACTTGAGACATGTGAGATCAAAGGTCACGACGAGGCGATCTTAAGGATTCTTCGTTACATTGAGCTTGGGTACCCTGTAATGTTGTACGGTCCACCCGGAAACGGTAAGACCACGATCGCTGAGCACATTCTTTCATATCTAGGTGGAGGCGGAGACGAAGGCGAGTCAAGTTTCCTGAAAATTGAAGGCACGGAAGGCATGAGTGAGTACCAGGTCATTGGAGGTTTCCATCCCCTGGCAATGTCCGGCAATGCAGAACTTGCAAAGGAGTTCATGTACAAGGACGGGATTGTGGCAAGGGCGATTGAATCAGGGAAGAACCTGCTGATCGATGAATTCACCCGCGCTCCAAGTTCGGCATATTCAGGATTGTTCTTACTGCTTTCAAGAGATACGCTGCCTCTTGAGTACAAAGAGACCGTTCTCAAAAAGCCGGAGGGCTGGGTATTGATATCCACAGCGAATTTTGGTGACGAGGGTACGTTTAAGTTGAGTAATGCACTCAAGCGACGTTTTGTCCCAATAAATGTAGGATATGTTTCAAGCGCAACCGAAAAGACAGTCATATCCAATATTACGCCTGATATTGACCCCGAAGTTGAGAATGCGATTATTCTTTTTGCAAGCGAAACCCGTAATCTTTGGAGAAAGGATCGCAGTATCCCGCAGGGACTTTCCACAGATGGTGTGATTAAAATGGCGCGTTACTGTGAACTTGCTATGTCACAGGGTTTTGATGCCAAAAGCGTGTTTGTTGATGCGGCATTTCATCAAGGCACAATAATCGCAGACGAGACTGACCCGCATTCGATCCAGCTTGTCCAGGAACTGGCACTTAAGATAGCAGAAGATATGTGATATGCCGGATATTATTGATTCTCTTGATGGACTTGCGTCCATGTGCCATGGATATCCTTCCGATCCGCATAATACAGAACTTTATGGCAAGATTGTATCGACGTGCAGTGAACTGGCGTATCAATATCTTAGGGCGGATTACTATGTGCCTCCGACAGTCGGTCGCATGGTATATCGCAAGTATGGCGATGGAGGGGACATCCATATCAACAGGACGGTGCAGGAGATTTGCAGCAAGGGTCGGAGTATGGATGCCATTGTATCAAGGCAACGTGTCAAGGATATCCGACTGGATAATTTTGCATTTGTGATCGATAGAAGCGATGCGATCACTGCAAAGGGATTGGGGCGCAAGATCGGTACGCATATTGGCATATCAAAGAACCCCGAGATATTGGAAAAGATTGCTGCGATATCCATTCTGGAAAGTATAAAAAAGACAGCTGATGCCATTGATGTAGTCACGTATGGCAATGATGTTAAAGGTCCTTTCAATGAACAGCAGTACACATACAGGGAGATGTTACTGGACGTGGGAAAAGGAGCAAATCGTCTTGACCTTGCACTTGCAAGACTTTTGCAGTTGCAATGGGACAGGCGCCCGGGTGTAAAGCGTCTTATCATATTGACAAGCGGAATGCCTGAAACAGGGCGCATGAACCTGCTTGACGACATTGAAGTTCAGGAAACCGCTTTGCAGTATCTGGGTCACATGCAAAAACGGGGAGTTCGAATACTCTATCTTCCTGTAATAGTGGATGAGACGTTCGCAAACAAGCGCGTAGGTTCGCACAGCCCCAGAAGTTTTGCGCAAAAAATAACACGTCTTGGCATTCCTATCGCGGAGTTGGAAGATCTGGAAACATTGCCTGATGTACTCAGGGATGGTTTCAAGCAGATGCTCTCATGCAGGATGCATGTTTCGTTGTTTGAATGACGAATTCTTGTGAATGTTGCAAAAAATATCTACTTTCAGAAGTATTCGGAGTGTACGTTCTTTCTGTCACATAAAATGTACATCTCTATTGTGAAGAAGAACAAACTTTCTGTAATAGATGCAATTGGAGCAGTATCCAATAGAATACCATTTGTTACATTTCTGGATAGTGCATAAGTGGATATTTTAGTTTCAGGACTAAATGAACTGGGCAAAATGGGAGAAGGCCTGAATAGTTACTTACAAATAAATTGATGTAATATTAATAATTTTCAAGAACAGAACGAACTACATTTTTGTAGTCTTCTTTAAGGGAATATATATTATGGTCTCCGGTCACGTTAATACTAAGGATGCCCAGCCGCGTGTTCATCAGACCTACCATTGCAGATACTCCCCTATAACTCACATCATAATCTGTTTTTTCCAGATGTTCAAATACATTACTGGTAGTAAAAGTATTACCATTAAGGAACATATTCAAGACTACCTTACGTATTCCAGTATCATCGCGACCAAGATATTTTAATAATCTAACCTTCACTCGCTCTTCAATTGTTTCCAGTACAAACACCTCTTTTTTAAATAATGCTATTTTTAACTTATAAACCTATGTAAATTGTAAGGGATAAACGAGAAAATCCTCGCTGATGCTCGGAATATTTAATTTTATAAGCTATATACAAGCATCAAAATGCGAATTATCTATATCGGTCTTGCATATATATCTTGGGATATATTTGTCAAATTGGCATTGTTTCAACTACCAGTCCACCCTCGAATGGATATCTTTCAATTATTAACAATGTTCTCCCCACTCTTTTAAGATCTTGTGCAATATCCTCAAGTATCCACCATGCGATCTCGATTCGCCCGCCCCTGACCTCAAACATATCATCCGGCACTTCCATTTCATGCAGTATACCAATCACAGCATCAAGTTCTCCACTTTCGATAACTCCGACTACAATAGTCCCGTCATCGGTTATGCCATCAAATACGCGCGCAGTCTTGTTGGCTATGCGCAGCAATCGTTTCTTAAGTTGTACCGCATCCTTGTATCTTGATGAGCAAAAATGTATTTTTGAGGAGTGTGCATCCAATTTTTCCGCACATGCACGCGAGTTGGCTACTGCATTGGAAATGTCATTCACAAGTTCAAACCCGCGTATTCGCATCGCATCCGCATTGGTGTCCGAGAATTCGAGTTCGTTCAGGTTCAGGAATCCTCCTGCCTTATCAAGAAATGGCAAAACCCCTTCCGCCCCTTCTATTGACGGGATCTCAATCCCTGCCGACATCCCAAGTTCGATCGCGGTTTTGATGGAATCTGCAAATAACGTGTGTTTAAGTGAATCCCACATCTCTTGTGGAGGGTGAAATCGAATTTCATCCAGCCCCGCATCTGCAAGCGCGACAAGTGTTTCCCTATCCGGCGCAATCGCTGTGTATAGATGAATATGATGCTCTGCTCCAAATTCTGATTTTAGCAGACGTATATAATGTAACACGCGCATGAGTTTAAGAAGCGGCTCACCTCCGGTGATGCCGGTACCCAGCGCATCCATCTGATATGCTTCAGCTATAACGTCCTCATCAGAGGTCACATACCGCTCGTTTGCATATACCACATCATTTTTTCGATCTTCCGAAATTGGACAGTAAAAACAATTTCGCCCGCAGATTCCGGTTACAAATAATACCATCTTTGCACCAAGTTTGCAGAGTTTGCAACCTTCGGATAGAAAATTATGAAATGAACCCACTTCGTTTTGAATCATCTTTGGCATGTGTTTTATTATATGTCTGTCTGTACATAAGCGTTGTTTGGTTTGTGGTTGTGTAGCAATGATGCATAACCATTATATATCTATACACACATAATAGCTGTACATGACAGAACAAGACGGATATATCGTAGTGCTTGGCTGCAAAAAATGTGGGAAATGCGATAATGTCTGTCCGACAGGTGCGCTGCAGAAAGACAATGGTATGATCAAGATCGACTATGACAAGTGTACGTTGTGTATGAAATGTGTTGATGTGTGTCCGAATAAGGCACTTGTCTATATGGAGTAAAGCGATGGCAGACACTTAAGTTGAAATGTTGATTGAATTTTCTAATCACAATGCCTTCTTTTGGCACATATTTATCACTATGATTAATTTGATATACTCTAAAGTTAATTGAATAGTAATTGAACTAAAGCTAATAAGTAATTAACATTAAATGGAGTGGTTTAAAATGGTAAAAGTAACTCTTGTTTATGCCAAATGGTGCAACGTTTGTCCAACAGCTATAAAACTTTGGCATGACCTAAAATCCAAATATGATTTTGAGTATGAAGAGGTAGATGTTGATCTGCCGGAAGGTCAGGCACTTGCTGCTAAGTATTTCATACAAGGCGTGCCAACAACAATAATTGATGACAAAGTGGAGTTTATCGGAGTTCCAAAGAAACTCAAAGCTGCTTCGTTCGTTTCATGATATACTGAGGTTTTTATGTACGATCTGGTTATAATTGGTAATGGACCTGCCGGAATAAGTGCAGGTATCTATGCTGTTAGATACGGACTTGATACACTTATTTTGGAAAAGGATGTCATAAGCGGACAGATTGCATCAACCGATATTGTTGAAAATTACCCGGGCTTTTCTTCTATCGCCGGTATGGAGTTGATGGACAAGTTCAAAGAACATGCAGAAAATGTCGGTGTGGTCACAGAGGATGGTGAAGTAATTGACATTAAGTCCAATGGTGACAAAAAAATAATTTTTACTAATGAAGGGGAGATCGAGGCAAAAGCAGTGATAATCGCAACCGGTGCGAATCCTCGACATATCGGTGTACCGGGCGAGGAGAAGTTTGCCGGAAGGGGTGTTTCCTACTGTGCAACATGCGACGGACCGTTTTTTAGAAGTAAGAATGTTGCAGTTATTGGAGGCGGAGATTCTGCGATAACAGATGCTCTTATATTGTCAAATCTTGCGAGTAAGGTCTATGTTGTGCACAGGCGAGATGAATTGCGCGCCACAGAAGTATTGCAAGAAAGGGCTTTTTCAAAGAATAACATCGAATTTATCTGGAACACTGTTCTTGATAAAATTGTGGGTGATGATAACGAAAATGGTGTTGTCAAAATGGTCGCACTCAAAAATGTAAAGTCCAACGACAAAAAAGAGATGGCAATAGATGGTGTTTTCATTTATGTTGGGATCGTACCCAACACCGGATTTGTTGATGTAGATAAGACACAGACAGGATTCATCATGACAAATGACAAAATGGAAACATCTGTTGAAGGCATTTATGCCGCAGGGGATTGTAGAGTGACTCCGCTTCGCCAAGTTGTGACTGCGGTAAGTGATGGTGCAATTGCAGCAGCTTCGGTGCATGATTTTGTGAAAAATATATGAAAGATTTTTGGTAACTATTAAGCTATGCATAAACGTTGTCGGTAGATTGAATAATTCATAAATAGATAGTGGCACAACAATTGACTGGAAGTTAAGAAAACATGGCATCAGTTCCGCCGCAGGCGCATATTCCACTGCTGCCAAACTCACAATCCAAACATGCAAATATGATACTGCTTGAAAACAATTTTATATTTCATATTAATGGTGTTGGAACGTGCCGCGCTGTTTTTTACATTTACTCGCCCCCTTCTAGTGTCATGTCAACAACACAATGTCGCGGGA
>DQIO01000191.1 GCA_020793555.1 Methanosarcinaceae archaeon
GTTTAAAACAAAATTTTATTATGGTGTATGATGGCGATACTGATAGTGTTTTTTTGGCCAGATAAAATTAAGAAAATTGGTTTAGAGACGGAAATCGAGAGAATTAGCGCATTTGCTAGTGATTTAGGAGAGAACTCAAGTTGTCAAAGATGGATTGTATATACTGAATTTTTGCATCGTGATAAAGGTGAAATTTACACATTTTTAAAAATGTATTTCAGTAATGTGGCAACATTCGTCGATAACCACAAGTAATATATACAACACATGAATATTACAAAACATGATTATGAGAGGCATATAACATGGTTGAAAAATCCATTCATGAAATTAACCGTAGAATCAAAGACGGAAGCGTCAATGTTGTTACAGCCGAGGAAATGGTCGGCATCGTAGCAGAACTTGGTGCAGATGGTGCTGCAAAGGAAGTTGATGTCGTTACAACCGGTACTTTCGGTGCAATGTGTTCATCAGGCGTATGGGTAAATCTTGGACATTCCGAACCCCCGATCAAGATGCAAAATGTTTGGTTCAATGATGTAGAAGCATATACCGGACTTGCGGCTGTGGATGCATACATTGGTGCAACCCAACTGTCCGAGACGCGCGGAATGGAATATGGTGGCGCTCACGTTATCGAGGACCTGCTTCGCGGCAAGTCGGTTGATGTCCATGCAACAGCCTATGGCACGGATTGTTATCCAAGAAAGCAGCTTGATACAACCATTACTCTTGATGACATAAATCAGGCAGTGATGATGAATCCAAGAAACGGATATCAAAAATACAATGTTGCAACCAACAGTTCAAACCGTACACTTCACACATACATGGGTGCACTACTGCCTAATTTCGGCAATGCGACATATTCCGCAGCCGGTGTACTCTCACCAATGTCCAATGATCCAAACTATGTGACCATTGGAACCGGAACAAGAATATTCCTTGGTGGTGCACAGGGTTACATCACAGGAGAAGGCACCCAGCACGACCCGACCAATGATTTCGGTACGATAATGGTTCAGGGCGACCTGAAGAAAATGAACCCTGATTATGTACGGGCAGCAACATTACATGGATACGGTACATCACTCTATCTTGGAATCGGTATCCCGATACCAATTATAAATGAAAACGTTGCACAAGCAACAGCGGTATCCGATGCGGACATCTCGACCGCAATTCTTGATTATTCAGTCACAAGCCGTGCCCGTCCAGAACTCGGACAGGTGACATATGAGGAACTTAAATCCGGTACAATTGACATAAACGGAAAGGAAGTACCGACATCCTCAATGTCAAGTTTCAAGGTCGCTCGAAAGATCGCAGGGGAATTGAAGGACTGGATCAAACGCGGTGAGTTCTTTGTGAATATGCCGGTTGACCGCTTGCCCCTCGACAGTTTGGTAAAACCAATGTTGCAGACTCAGGAAACCCCATTAGTCGGAGATATCATGTCCGATAATGTCGTAACTATAAAACAGGACGCAAGTGTCCATGAAGCTGCAAAAAATATCCTTGAAAGTGCG
Organism: Methanosarcinaceae archaeon; assembly: GCA_020793555.1. Lineage (GTDB taxonomy): Archaea > Halobacteriota > Methanosarcinia > Methanosarcinales > Methanosarcinaceae > Methanovorans. The sequence goes on from DQIO01000191.1 coordinate 1,530, forward strand.
TTCAACCATCTTCCGGTGGTATCTAATACTAATTCCATTGTCGGTATCGTCACTGCATGGGATATTTCAAAAGCAGTTGCAGAGGATAGGTATGATCTGGTAGAGGATATCATGACCAAAAAGACGATAACAGCAGTGCCGGGTGAGTCGATCGATGTTGCTGCATACAGGCTTGATTTGAATAATATCTCTGCAATGCCGGTTGTTGACAAGAATAACCAAGTGGTTGGGATCATCACGAGTGATGACATAAGCAAACTACTCGCACGGAGGTGCTAGATATGAAAATCAAGATCAATGTTGCAACTGATATTGTAGTAAAACCGATAATCGCAGAGGCGATCATTGAGACTGGTACGCTCTTGAACATTTCACAGGCACATATCAATTCCACAAAAGGTGAGATCACAGCGGATGTGCCTGAAGATGATTTTGGCAAGTTCAAGGATGCCCTGACATCACGTGGTGCAGAAGTTTCCGTATTGGATAAACCAATATTGCGGGATGAGGACGAATGTGTTGAATGTGGTGCATGCATATCTGTATGTCCGGTAAAAGTATTCACTTTTGGTGAGGACTGGAGCGTAAACCTTGATGAAGAAAATTGCATCCAGTGTGGAACATGTATTGAAATGTGCCCACATAGTGCACTGACACTTGAACACTAACAGCACATTATGAGTAAGTAAGTACGCAATGTAAATTGTTTATGCTTTGGATGCCGGAGACAAACCAGCATCTATTTACACTTTTTTGAAAATACGTTGTTACAATGAAAGAACATTTTCAGTTAAAAGAGACAATTGTTACCATTTCGTCCGATGAGCAGTCACACATTGAAGCCGCCAAAGAGGCCATACGACTACATCGCGCACATCTTGAGCACTATATCCTGTCTGACCCTTATTTTAAGATAACACTTGAGCCGCACAGTTGTGCACTTGATGCACCAGATATTGTTAAGCGGCTTGTCGATGCTGGAAATACTATGGGAATCGGACCGATGAGCGCGGTTGCAGGAACAATTGCTGCACTTGCCGTTGAGGCTATGGTTAATGCCGGTGCATCGTATGCTATTGTAGATAACGGCGGGGATGTGGCGATCATCAATGACCGTCCGGTCATTATGGGAATATTTGCCGGCGAATCACCGATTAAAGATCTTGCATTTACTATTGAACCAAGAGACAGTATAACAGGCGTGTGCACTTCAGCAGGAACGGTTGGTCCATCTATCAGTTTTGGGATGGCGGATGCAGCCATCGTATTCTCAGACGATGTATCGCTTGCGGATTCTGCTGCGACCGCTCTTGGAAATGCTGTAGAGATAGGGCGTGAGTCTGTTGAAGAGGCGTTTGATGTGGTCAAGGATATATCAGGAATCAAGGGCGCGGTTGTGATACAGGGTGAATATATGGGAATGTGGGGTGATGTACCTGAGCTTACACGTGCAGATGTGCAGTATGAGTGTATTACAAAAGCTTGAGAATTGTAAAATAAAAGCACTTATGATGAGAAAGCCCCCGAGGGGTGTTTTCTTGTCACAGGTAACCTATTGTTAGTATATACAACGGCATCTCGTTATCCGGCAGCTTGAGTACCTGCCCCACCTTCTCATCATCAAATGCACCAACAGCGCACGTTCCAATATCTCCTGACAGTTCTGGCGCAGGGAGTTTGATATCTTTTAATATGTCACACCTTTTGTCTTGTCATACCACTATTTTTGTTTCTGTAATCGTGATGATCCCATGATCGCCAAGAACTTCCTGAATATGAGGTATAAGCGGTTCAATACGCTCAAGATCATCCACACATTCAACAACAACCGGATGTTCGGTATTGAGCTTATAAAGACGTATACCCTTGCCTCCTCCTCCGCCAAATCCGGCTGTGGCATGGAATATGGTCGCGCCAGTGACCTCACTGTTTTCGAACAGGTCAAGTATCTTTTTTTGGACAAGTTCTCCCTGATACATGTCGGTCTCCCGCATATACACTCTTAGCACATATTTTTTGGCGTACTCAAAAGCGCCATCATGTTCAGTATCGGTATCATCACTCATTTTCCTAAACCCCCTTCCCTGCTATGGAACAGTAACCTAAAGATTCTCACCGGAGATGATCTCAACGTCCTGTAACGTCATAAATTCATTCGGTACCATCTCACGAAGTTTTGGTACTAATGGCCTGATCTTATCTTCTGTATCCACTGCTTCAACGATCAGCGGCAGGTCAACCCCAAGCCGCAATATGCTTGCAGTATGTATATTGCTGTGAACCCCATAACCCTCAATGCCGTGAATGACTGTGGCTCCTGCAACATAGGAATCTTTCAGGTATTCAAGAACGGCATGGTGCGCTGACCTGCCCTTGTATTTGTCATTTTCGCTAAGGTATATCCGAAGAAGTACGGCTTTCATAATTTCCTCCCTAAATAATATTCGTTCTGATTTTAGATTGAGCCAATTGCATTGGCTCAGATCAAGTTAACTACAATGTATCCCACAACAACTCCAACCAAACACAACAGGACATTCAACAAGATATTCAGGATAAAATACATGTTCTCCCCCTCTTCCAGCAGTTTGAAGGTTTCATAGGCGAATGTGGAGAAGGTGGTGAACGAGCCAAGCAGCCCTGTGTTTACAAAATACATGGTCGAGTCTGGAACTGATGAAAAGGTGAAAATGGAGAGTGTTGTGCTTCCAATTACGTTCACAATAAGTGTTCCTGTGGGGAATTCTGCAATTCTCGCAACCATGCCTGAAACCAAATACCGCAATATCGCGCCAAAAAATCCACCCAGTCCTACAAGTATGACAGGCATGAACGCATCCGGCCCCATTATTTTGCCATCCTTCTCGCCTTCTTTCTTGAGAGGAGTATGATAGCACCTCGTCCCAAAAGTACTGCAATGAGCGTGAAAATTACGTTTGCTACGATGTTAAAAGCAGCAAATGTTGGTGTCATCTGGTAGGACTGGACTGCAAAAGTTGAAAAAGTGGTGAATGAGCCCAAAAAACCGATCCCAAGTCCCATTCGCACTCGTGGGCTGACGTATCCCAACAATTCTGTATCAAACATCAGCATCCCGAGCGCGAAACTTCCAAGTATGTTAACAGTAAGCGTGTCAAAAGGCGTAGCAACTGCGCCCGATAATAAAAACCTTGAAATTGCCCCGAAAAAACCGCCTATTCCGATGATCAACAGGTTGCTAATATCTGTTCTCATGGGAGTCATGTTACTCTATCAGGACAACATCCACGTCCTGTCCTTCTTCATATCCTTCCACGTTTTCAGGAATTATGACAAAACCGTTGGCTTTTGCCACCGAACTCAAAACACCCGACCCCGATGTCATCAGCGGATGTGCAATGTTGCCTTCAAGAATCACCCTTGCGTATGTCATGTATCCTTCCTTTGAGTTGATCTTACCACTCATGCGTGCCTTGATGATAGTGTCGGATATGTCGGGTATGTTTCCTACTTTCCTGAGCGCCGGACGTGCGAACGCAAACAATCCGACAAGTCCTGCAACTGGATAACCAGGCATGCAAACAACGGGTATGTTATCGATTATACCAAGAGCCGTGGGTTTTCCGGGACTCAATCCCACGCCGTGGACGAGTATGTCTCCCAGTGAATCAACGACCGCAGGTACATGGTCACGTTCTCCAACCGATGTGCCGCCACATAGTATTATCATGTCGGCGTCAAGGTTTGATTGGATAGCATCTTCAATAAGTTTTGGCTTATCCGGCACTATGTCACAGTATCGTGCTTTTCCGCCCCATTTTTCAACATAAAGCCCAACCATGAGACCGTTTGTTTCAAGAACTTTTCCGGGCGGCGGGATTTCTGAGGTCGTGCGGGGGACAACCTCATCACCTGTCGGGATGACGGCAACTACAGGTTTCCGGTACACTTCGACTTCCGAGAGTCCAAGGGATGCTATTACTGCGACGTCACATGGGCGAAGCAAATGCCCTGCCTCTAATATGAGTTCTCCTTTTGTCATATCCTCGCCTATACACCCTATGTGTTTGTTCGGGTGTACCTGTGTGCGTATTTCCACCATGTCACCTATCGGTGTGGTATCCTCTATCATAACAACAGCATCTGCGCTGTCGGGTACGTTTGAGCCTGTATGAACACGGGTGCATGTACTCTGTTCTGCGTCGTCTGATAATCCGAGCATCACCGGATTTGTCACTGATGCGCCAATGATGTCGGCTGATTGCACTGCGTAACCGTCCATTGCGGCGCGGCGGTAGTGGGGGACATCTCTTTTGGCTGTGATGGGTGATGCGAGCACTCTGTCGATGCAATCAATGAGCGGAATCAGTTCTGTCGCTGATAGTGAACTGATGGAATCTAGTAAAAGTATTTTTGCATCCTCAACTTTTGTGAGTTCTTTGATGATCGTGCCCATCTATCTAACCTACTCAAAAATATAAAATCGTGGTCGGCTTTCATCCACCTGAAACAGGGGGGAATATTGCAATTTCATCGCCCTGTGCAAGTTTGGTTGAAAATCCGTCAAGATGATGGATGCTGTTGCCGTTTATAAACACATTGATGTACCCACGAAGTTGTGGTTCTTCGGTGTTGTCTTCAAATATTATTTCTTTTAGCGAGGGATATTGCTCTGTAAGACTATTGAGTATATCCAGTACAGTATCGCCATCAAGCATTACTTCGGATTTGCCTGCATGCTCCCGAAGATTTGCAAATAATTTCATTTTAATGCTTACCATGAAGACCCTATTTTGACGCATACCTTTAATAAAGTTCTGCTATTCTACTACTGGATTAGAATTGAATTTGAGGCTGCACAATGAATGTGAACATGTTATCTGTTAATCCTGCATCTATTTATTTTGCGTTTAATGTTATCTCGTTTTTATTTTATGGATTGGACAAAGCTAAGGCTCAATCTAAACGAAAATGGCGTCGTGTTACTGAAAAGAATCTGTTGTTGATGGCATTGATGGCACCTTTTGGTGCAATGGCTGGAATGCAGATATTCAGGCACAAGATTAGAAAAGATCGATTCAAGTATCTGGTGCCGGCTTTTGTTGCGGTTCATCTGGTTATTTTTGCGGTATTGTGATATTATAAAAAGCCTCAACTAGTGTCATGTCAACAACACAATGTCGCGGGACGGAAGGGGTTAAGACAAATGAAAAAAACGACGCGAC
>DQIO01000190.1 GCA_020793555.1 Methanosarcinaceae archaeon
GCAGGCGTAGTTATGTGACTTGAATACCATATGGCGGCGCTTGCGCGGCTTATAAAGGGGTCGATTGACATGAGTTAGTTAGGGCTGATTTGAAAATTAGCTAAGTACTGATATTGGATACAACAAAAAAATCATATTAGCAGTAATTGTAATCATCCTGTGCATACTGTGGAGCGGTTGTGTTTTGGTGGTATTCGGGATGCTGCCCATTATCTTGCGCCGAAATAAAGAATAAGACCTGTACAATATTTGCTAATTTACACATTAAGTAGACAGGACAAAAACCGAACGGATTTGATCATAAATGAAATCAATTGAACGTTATCGCGGATCGCTTTTAGGTCTGGCTGTTGGTGATGCACTTGGTGCACCGCTCGAATCCAAACCACCCAGCACATTTAAACCGATAGAAAATATGACTGGCGGCGGCATGTTTAACTTGAGTGTAGGACAATGGACAGATGACACGTCGCTGGCATTGTGCCTCGCAGAAAGCCTTATCAAAACAAAAAGATTTGACCCGCTTGACCAGATGAAACGGTATCTTAAGTGGTATAAGGAAGGACATCTGAGCAGTACAGGCAAATGTTTTGGCATCGGGTCAAACACGTTGCAAAGCCTTCAACAATTTGAAAAAACAGGAAAATTATCCGATATACCAACAAATTCCAATGCAACAACGAACGGTTCCCTTATGCGGTTGGCACCTGTGCCACTTGCATTTTCCAGCGATCTTGTAAGGGCAATTGAAAGATCAAAAGATAGTTCAAAGACCACTCATGGTGCACAGGATGCAGTGGACTCATGTGGATATATGGGTGCCCTGATAGTAGGTGCCCTGAACGGATTTCCTAAAGCAGAATTGCTATCCGATCATTATTGTCCTGTGAAAGGATACTGGAAAGAGCATCCTCTTTCTCCCCCTGTTGATGAAGTTGCAGCAGGTTCTTTTAAAGTAAAAGAACCGCCACAGATCAAAGGTGCACAGTATGTTGTAAGATCATTGGAAGCTGCTATCTGGGCTTTTTACAAAACCGATTCCTTCAAGGAAGGATGTCTTCTGGCAGTGAACCTTGGTGACGATGCTGATACTACAGGAGCTATATATGGGCAACTGGCAGGCGCATATTATGGTGAGCAGGGGATACCTACTCAATGGCTGGATGAACTTGCTTATCGTGAACTGATCGGAGTTTATGCTGAACAGCTAATGGAAATTGTTTAAAAATATAGAAAAATAATGGAGATCCCACTCACCAACCCGCCATAAAAAGCATACCCGACCGCAATCATGAAAGCAAACAACGGGATTTAAGAGTGATTTGCGGTCGGATCGTATAAGTTTATTTTAATTTGCGGTCGAATGATTCGAATTGCTCGTAGTGCCTTGCGCGTTCGACTAGATCTTTGAAATATTCATCCATGTCATTTCACCTCGATTACTACATACGACTGCTGGGTATATTAGCGTGAGCCAAGTGGGGTGAAAGTAATATTTGGATGAAAAATTGATTAATTAATTTGAAAGCACCTGAAGTCCATAAAATAGAATAAGGCTCATTGACTATTGAATTTGAATGACGGTATGAAAAAACGATCACTTTGTCATGCAGTAATATACATTTTTTTGGTGACGGCGAAATGTGCCGCCTGCAGCGTGTTGTAAACTCACCATCAAACAGCCAAAACAACTAAGCAATACAAAAACCATCAAAAAAAGTGTTTGGTGCGGGAGGTGCGATTCGAACGCACGAACTCCTACGAGACTAGGCCCTCAACCTAGCGCCTTTGGCCTGGCTGGGCAACCCCCGCACAAGGGGAATGTCGTATAAATTAAAGTATAGGAGATCAATAATCCCCTACAATAAAATCAAAGCGAATTCAATATTTCTCCCATACGGAAGGCTTTGTCCTTAATAGTATTGCCTGCATTTAAGATTAACTCTTGGGACGTGTATGAACCATCAGATTCAGATGAAAAGATAAATGAATTATCATTTTCCTTAACTGAAACTGCACCTATCTCACAGACCCCTTCGCAGAGTTTGCAAAGTGAACACTTCAACAAGTCGTCTTTTGATACTTCTGCGCCTGCAGACCCAATATAAATGATATCACGAGGACACTCATCAACACAAGCACCACAACTGTCACACTCATTGAATTCGATAATCGGCATGTTCTTGTAGCCACAGGCAACACCTGCCTGCCATTTTGCATGATCCTTACCATAGCCCATGTGGACAATTGCCTCAATTACGACCTTCTGGCCTTCCTTAAGGTCAACAATTGGAATGTTCGTATCAGCCGCCTGAACCTTTGGGTCAGAAGAAACAAGATCGCCTGAATAGACCATCTTTGGCCCTTCCACACTCAATGTCAGGGATAGTTGGCACGCCGGACAGAAATCTCCCTCACATAAACACTCATCCTGTGGAATGAAATCCTCAATGTCTGAAGTCAGTGGAACCAAACCAAAACGCAATGCCAGCTGCTCATCATATAATACAGATGTATTATCATATATATTTACATTATCAATAGCAAGAGTAGGCACATCTGCAAGCATCGCTCTTCGGATTCCGTTTGCAAATGCTGATGTGGTATTTGAAAGTATGAACTTTGCAGACCGATCAGATAACTCAAGTATGTCAACTTCCATTGTCATAGACCCAAATCCTTACGATTAAACCTTCCGTCCGCCCTTTGGACGAGTACCATCGTGCGGAACAGGTGTAACATCTTCAATTCTACCAATTCTGATACCAGCTCTTGCAAATGCCCTGATAGCAGCCTGTGCGCCGGGACCCGGACTACGCTGTTTGTTACCACCGGGAGCACGCACCCGAATGTGTATGCCAACAATTCCCTTATCCCTCAAAAGATCAGCAAGTTGGGATGCGATCTGCATTGCAGTATATGGGGAACTTTCATCTCTTGCAGCCTTTACAACCATACCACCGGATGATTTTGCAATCGTCTCTGCACCTGTGATATCAGTAATTGTGATAAGAGTGTTGTTAAATGATGATTTGATGTGAGCAACACCCCATTTTTCGTTTACCATAACTTACTCCTCCTTACTTTCAGTCCCTACAACAGATGATGCGATCTGTGCAGGCCTTTCTGGATGAGATTCTTTTGAAAGCGGTGACACGCCATAATAATCAATTGCCATCTCATCTTTCTTTGTGATCATAATGCTTGGCACAGTCGCTTTCCTGCCATTTACTGAAATATGACCGTGTACAATGAACTGCCTTGCCTGTCGTGGTGTTCTCGCAAGACCCAACCTGTGGACCTGCGTTTGAAGCCTGCGCTCCAAAATTGCATCAGTCTGCAATGAAAGTATATCATCAATATTGGAATCTTCTTTAAGGAATCCATATCTTTTAAGTTTAGCAAGGATCTGGTCAGCCTCTGTTTTCGAATGACCTGAAAGTTCTGCATCAGCAGATTCTGCTAAAAGCCTGCGGGCATCTGCACGATATCTTCGCAGCATACTGTGTGATTTCCATAATTCCTTTTTGTTCCTGAGACCATACTTTTTTACAAGTTCAACCTCAGATGCCAACCTAGCAGCCTGCCAGGGGTGCTTTGGTGTATCGTAAACCTTCCTATTTTTACCAGGGTATCCCATATTTCATCACCTGTTGATTAACTCTTCTTCCTGCTTACACCAATAGTAGAACCACGTCTACCGGTTGATTTTGTTCTCTGGCCTCTTGCCTTCAATCCACGCTCGTGTCTGATTCCACGGTATGCCCTGACCTTCTTGAGGTTGTTTATATCCTCTCTGAACGTCATGATAATATCCTGGCCCAAAAGGTGTTTACTGTCACCGGTAAGTGGATCGCTTTGTCTGTTCAGCATCCATTCAGGAACGGTTTTTTCAAATGCATCGACTGCGGAATCAAGTTTTGAGACATCTTCATCTGAAAGATATCCAATTGTTCCTTTAGGATCAATGCCTGTACTATCAATAATGATACGTGCAGTACGCCTACCAACACCACGGATACCGGTCAGTGCATATTGCACAGGCTGGTTTCCCTGCAGGTCAGTATTCATAATACGAACTAAGTGTCTAATTTCTTCATCTGCCATTAAATGACCTCCTTAAGGATGCACTGCATCCCGTAGCCTCAAAACCACCGCATTTGCGGATAGTTCTGACACAGCCCATACAGGGCTATTGGCATGTTACAATGTTAATGCAACTTCGCTATATATACGGTTGTTCGTATATAACATTAATCGTTGCAACAGTAATTCCGATCTATGGCGTCATTTCAGCGTCTGGAATAAAGCTATTTCCCGGATTTACCCATCCATTGCTTTATCAAATAGATCATTGATGCAGCGAGCAGTATCATTACTGCCATTATTAAGGGGTTTATTGTTGTTTTTGTTGTTTTTGGTAATTTTGTTTCTGTTCTACCCAGATTCCAGTCGTAAAGGAATACTTCGGTGTAGTATGCTGCTAACTCGGGATTTTCAATTATGATTCCGACCTCCCTGTTGTAGGTCGGGCTATGTTTGTTCCAGTTTATCGAGGAGATCAGTACTCTCTGGCCGTCAACGATCACACCTTTATTGTGAATTTTTAAAATCCCATCCCGCCTCACAAGACGTGCTTCAAGGTTCAGGTTCAGGTTCTCCTGCGAGGCGAGATCGTTCAGGTAGTTGCAGAGTTCATCATTGTCATTATCCTCGTTTGTGTTGTACCACATTGAATCAAGGAGGACTTTCACTTCCACACCCTGCATTGCAGCATTGATTGCAGATTGAAGGTATGGGTTCTCATCATTTCCCCATTCCCTCCTTATATACGCCTGCTCGATATAGAGCGTCTTTTCAGCAGAATTTATCGTCTCGATGATCGTTTCATAATGAAGGCTGTTGTCAGGCCCGATAATCATGTTCGCTGTGAATTCACCGTTTATGTTCTTTGCTTCAAACACCTCATATCCGATGCGGTCATCTGGTTCATCTGTATCTGATTTTGATCCCTGCGGCAGGTCATCTGGACTAACCTTTATTCCTTGTGACCAGTCATACTCAAATATGGAAGACATATCATGATATATCTCCCCGTCTCTTATGACAACACCCCAGCCGCGATTTCCGATGGAACCATCAGGCGGATACCCGCCACAGTTCCAATTATCAGAACCGAGAATAATGGTATCGCTGTCTATCAGTGCATATTTTGCATGGTTCAGCCGGTAAAGCGAATCATTACTGAAACGAACCTCTCCACCTTTTTCTATGATGTGTTTGAGTATTTTAACTTCAGTATCGCTTATACCGCCAACAGGGCTGCCCTCTATAAGTATATCCACAGTTCCACCTCGATTAAGCAGATCGACCACTTCCCGCTCAATATCCTGGCTTTCGAAAAGATAGACATTTACTCTGAGAATGGATGCACTCCGAATCTCTTTTTGAAGAATTTCAAGACTACAATCCGGCGATACAAAGACGGTGACATCACCTGAAAATGTTTTAGAAGATGGCATGAAATTTGACTGCCCACGGTAATACTCTTTAAGAGGCAGCCACTCATATGCAGTATCCGTGTCTTTATCAAGATAGAAGCGCCTAAATATGCGCTCTTCTGAAGCGCTGCCAAGTATCTGTCCCTGCCAGCCCTCTCCCTCATACTCTGAGCTTCCGTAAATGGCACAATCCACCATATGTAACGCATTATCGAGAAGTATCACTTCGTCTCCACTGTTACTGAGCTGGATACCGTCTGCCGGAAGTTCAATTCGGTAGTTTGATTCCGGATCAAGGATTGTTCCAACAGGTATTTCTAACTCCCCTTCAAGATCGGTGAGAATAAAACCAGATATGTCAATTTCCTGGCCTGTCGGGTTGTAGATTAATACATATTCGCCCTGATCCATCAGGGCTTCCGGGTTTGGAAGAAACTCAAGTATTACCGGATGTGTGATACGGGATGCTGACGATGGATCTATGCCAGGTACTATGAGAAGAAGAGCGCATAGAAGTACAACCAAATTAAATCTAATAATGTATCCCTTCCTTAACTACCAGGAGTTGACTATTTCTATTTGCATGCAGATACATCGTCTAAGAACTCGCTTATTGATTTATTAGCTTTCCCATAACAATCTCTTATTTGCTCAGTTTGAGTACAGGACTGATATTACCATAAATATGTCACGTTCCGGGCTTACCGGACGATAGATGAGGGAATCGATGAAGGTTATGCCCTGATGGGTGTGGAATAGTATGAAATACATCGACTCAAACATCTTTATCAATAATCTCATCGGAGATGCCCGACTTGGTGATACTGCCGAAAAGGAAACTATTCAGCGATGCATAAACGTTGTCGGTAGATTAAATAGTTCATAAATAGATCGTGGCACAACAATTGACTGTAAGTTAAGAAAACGTGGTATCAGTTCGCGCCTTAGGCGGCGCATTTCACTGCTACAAAACCCACAACCCAAACGTGCAAATACGATACTGCTTGAAAACAATTTTATATTTCATATTGATGGTGTTGGAACGTGCCGCGCTGTTTTTTGCATCTACTCGCCCCTTTCTAGTCTAGTGTCGCGTCAACTTTAAAATGTCGGGTTATGAAGGGCATAGATCATATGGCATAATTATC
>DQIO01000189.1 GCA_020793555.1 Methanosarcinaceae archaeon
CCTATCTTGACGCCATGGCGTATTTGTATGTTTGGGTTGTGGGTTTGGCAGCAGTGGAATGCGCGCCTACGGCGGGAACTGATGCCACGTTTTCTTAACTTCCAGTCAATTGTTGTGCCACTATCTATTTATGAACTATTCAATCTACCGACAACGTTTATGCATAGCTGAATAGTTACTAAATTATATACTTTAAAAAAAGATTACCAGTAGCAGCCAAGATCCAAAAGTGTCTGTACATCGTCAGACAATTCGTCAAAGAACTCATAGTTTTTGATGATATGTCCGTTCAGGGTGATCGAATCCAGATAACCGTACCAGTAGATTACCATTCCCTGTCCGTATTCTTCTTCGTAGTGTTTGAATTGTTTGTTAAAATAATGCTTGTGTTCTGATTCATCCCCAAAAAGCGCTTTGCTTTCTATCCATGACACTTTTATACCGTCAATGTTCAGGGGTTCATCGAGCACACAATCCGGTGTTTTGGTTACACCACTATCACGAAGCTCGTTTTCGTTTCGGTACTCAATGTTGTGGTTATCCAGCCATTTTTCAATAATATTTTCACCCATTTTTCCTTTTTTTGTTTGTATCTGGTGGGCTCGGGGAGAAAAGAAATAATCAGAGTTGAGTGCCTGCACGATCTCATCTTTCAGGCGTTGTGTTTGAATACTATTTGGATCTTTGAACATACCATTGATGTACTTTTTTGAATGTCCCATCTCTTTAAGAATCATAGAAGCCATTAGCGTGGCAGGTATGTCGTTCTTGGTTGCAATATCGAGGATGGTATCCCCTCTATTCCATGTGGTCACATGCTTTTTGCTTTGACTCTTGATGCGACCATGTATCTTTTTAACCTTTGATACGATCTTTTGACTAAGTATGGCAGATATTAAGCCGACAGGCTGGGAGAATTCCTGTGAAATTCGCTCGATATCCTCTGAGGAATTGAGCGAATCATAAATTTTGATGTAGGTATCTTTGTCCATTATCTATGCCTCTTTCTGAATCGTATCTGAGACGAGCAGACACTCTTCACAACGTTTCTTGCCACAGTATGTCTTTGCAAATTCAACGATCAGTGCGTGGTATTCTTTATACAGGTCAACATTCACAGGCAGTTCCTGTTCAAATAGTTTCTGTAATCCGGTATAGTTCTCATTGATTCCAAGACAGCCCATGATGCGGGTGGTGTATGCATCGATAACAAATTTTGGCTTGTTTGCAGCATAAAGCACTATGCTGTCCGCAGTTTCGTTTCCCACACCATTGAGGGAAAGCATATCATCCCTGAGTTCATCAGTAGGTACATTGAACACGTTCTCAATACCAATATCTGCAAAATGTTTTGCAATATTGTTCAGGCGGGATGCCTTTTGGCGATAGAATCCGCAGCAATGGACAAGTTCTTCGATCAATTCAACCTTGGCTTGTGCCAGGGTTTCAGGCTCCAGCAATCCATATTCTTTGAGATTTGCTATTGCCTGTTCAACATTGCCCCATCTGGTTTGTTGTGTCAGAATGGCACCGATGACCACTTCAAAAGGAGTATCTGCAGGCCACCAATTTTGGTGACCAAATTCATTAAGAAGAGTATTATAGACTTGTTTGAGGTTAGTATGTTTCATTTTTCAAAAATTACATTTATCTCATCTGTAAAGCACTGCAGTACTTCCCCGAACCTCGATAAGTGTGGTCTTGGTAGCATCTGCAAGTTGCTGTGCGAGTGTTTTGTTATCAACGCCGGTGCTTTTTAGCATCTTTACTTTGACGAGACGGTTTGCCTTAATTTGTTTTTTCAGTTCTTCCACAGCAGCATCAGTTATGCCATTCTTTCCGATATGGATGATTGGTTTTAGTTGAACAGCTTCCGATTTTAGTTTGTATAATTTATCTTTATCCATTGTAAATCTCACATGATGACTTATATGCAATTATCTTCGAATTTTTACTAAATTTATAATCAAAAAAGTGATGGGGCAATGCAATTCTTTGCATTTTTCCTCCTCATAGCATCTTTTTGATCTTCTCTGCGGCTTTTTCAAGTTCCACAAGTATAAGACCGAGTCCTGCATTGGGTTCTGTAAGCACGATGAGTAGTGCTTTTGGTCCGGCACCGGTAGCAATGATTTTTCCGTGTTCGGATTCTACAATAAGCCTGTCAGGTAGACCCTTGCCAAGTTCGGTAGTGGCAGTTTCTGCTGCACCGAGCATGGTCGCAGACATAGCTGCAAACGTCTCAGCTCTTGCACAGAGACTTGATGGAATATTGGATGCTATAAGCAGGCCATCACGACTTACAACAACTAATGCTTCAACGCCGCCAACTTTTTTAGTATCAGAAAGAACATTGTTCAGCATGTCAATTACGCTAGCCATCTCTAGACCACCTCTGTTATTTTATTAACAAGGGCTTCGAAGGCTTCAAACACTCCCTCGCCTTTATCGGCAACTGTCGGCATGATTTGTACATTTTCCGGTATGTTGAAATGACTTCGTATTTCTTCCGGCTTAAGTGCACCACTCTGGTCCTGTTTGTTTGCAATGACAACAAGTGGCAATCCGTATGCTTTTGTAATCTCAAGCATCTGTTTTGCCCTTACAAAGTCCTTTGTGTTAGTGGAATCTACAACAAGGAATATTCCCATGGCTTCTCCACTCAACATTTTGATAATCGGGTCAAATCTTTCCTGCCCGGGAGTTCCGAATATATCGGCACTGAATCCTTTATGATCAACATGTCCGTGGTCAAGTGCAACAGTTGTTCCGATCCTGTCTACAGAAACTGCCCGTGTTGACAGTGCGTGTACAAAAGTGGATTTTCCTGCATTGTAAGGACCTGTGACTACGATCTTTGGAATATATATCCTGATTCCACCTGGTCGCAGTACCCTGAACAACATGGATTTGAGTTCAATGTCACTCCATTCTGTTTTAAGCACACCGAAATACTGTCCGTATATGACCCGCTCGGCAATACCGCCAACAGTGATGACTGCATCAAAGAGTTCGTGTTTGATAAGGTCAAGCGTCTTTGAGTCATAAGGCCATGCCGTGAAATTGTAGATCAATACATGTTCATACAACATACCGTGCAGGTTCCAGTTTTTAACTGCATCGATTGTTTCCTTTTCACCACAAAGGTCCATGATGGTTGACAATGACTCGAACATAATCGTGGAATTTTCATCAAGCTCTTCCATCACTTTTTCTATCGATTCATTAAGTAAATCAATACTTTCCGGATTTTCAACGACGTATTTTTCGTTCGAGGTTGCTCCGACCAATCCTGAATATGCATCCACAACAATTAAATTTTCATCATATGCATCAAGATCCCATCCGAATTCCTTAAACATATCTTTTATCATCGATGGGTCGGAACTTGATGCTACAAAAACACATTTTTTACCTTCTGCAAGATTATGGTATAGTGTCTGCATTCCGAATACATTACCTTCTACACCCGGATGACTATAATATACAAGTGATTTACCGTCCGGAATTCCTCCCATCAAATAATCGTCCAGTTTAGTGATGCCTGTTTGTATCATGGTCACTCACTTTCCTGCAGGATTATATTCATACCATCTATCTCATAATTGAACCAAGGTGTTGGTTTAGGGGTAAAACCTACTATTCTCATGGCAAATCCGTCACCGTTTGACTTTATTTCGATCATTCCATCAAAGAGTTGTTTAAGAGTTGCAATGGTTTGTGGATCATGCATCTCATCCTCAACAACATATATGCCAAGCGCATTTGCGGATTTAACTCGTCCTGTAAAAACATGGAGGAACCTAAACACCGTTTGGATATTTGAATACATCAGTATGGTGGAGAGGGAGTTTATGCATAATCTTGTATTTGGGATGTTCTTTTTCATCAAAAATTCTTCAAAGAACTGACTAATCTTGACCCCAATACCCGTAAGATCCACCGGACTTGATGCCCGTTTAATATATTCAGTATCGGATGCAACCATTCCGAGTGTTTTTGTAACGCAGTCTACAATCCCGATATGTGCATCAAAAGTGTCTTGATCATTCTGTTTGAACCACTCAAGCACACGTTCACCGGGTTCACGGGTGGATACAAATATTACTGAATTTTCATCCTTTATGCCGTTGTATATGATGGTGTTAATAATATCATCTTTTCCGCTCATAGGAGGACCTATCATCATGATATTGCTTCCACTCCTGATCTCACCTATAAGTTCATCTATTTTTTCAATTCCCAGTGAATATCCTGACATTTTGATCTTCCCTCAATAAGCCAATTAATGTGATAATTAAGTTAAGTATAAGTATCAACGAAATCCAAATTTACAACTAAAAATATCTTGCGATGAAAATTTTACTATGCTAATACACAATTCATAATATCATTAGATGTTATTATATAAAAACAATATCAATCTTATTACTTATATGCACCATGTTCCACTTATTCTTTTGTGTGTTTTACTATATGTCCTGCTTCTTGCATGATAATTTCTTCGAGTGCCAATCTTACAGCATTTGGCGAACCTGGAAGGCAGAATATTGCTTTGTTTTTTATAACACCTGCAATTGCCCGTGTTAATATCATGGATGTGCCGATTTGCCGTATGCTTTTGTGCCTGAAAAGTTCTCCAAAACCAGGCATTTGCTTGTCAAGCATCGGTGCAATGGATTCAATAGTGACATCCCTGGATGCCAGCCCTGTGCCACCGCTTGTGATTATAATGTCTGCATTGGTGTTGGTGGCAGATCCGATAGTATTCTGTATTTCGTTCAATTCGTCGCTTATAAGTGAATATTTCACTACATGATGTCCATTTTGTGTAATGATGTCGTGCATTACCTGTCCTGATATATCATCTGTATCTTCGGGTTTTGCAACATTTTCA
This sequence comes from Methanosarcinaceae archaeon, assembly GCA_020793555.1. Lineage (GTDB taxonomy): Archaea > Halobacteriota > Methanosarcinia > Methanosarcinales > Methanosarcinaceae > Methanovorans. Next base: position 4,898 of record DQIO01000189.1, read on the forward strand.
TAATTTGTATCATTGTCCATATTTCTGTTTCTATATTTCTCTGCCCGAGATGTTGAAATTGTTACAAGAAAAAAACTATATGGACCGTGTTTATTTTTCTTGTGTTGTTGTGTGGGACTTATTTCGGATTTGTTCATGCAAAGTATTTATACATCAGTTGGTATATGAATTATACGATTTAAACCATGAAATTACTGGCAATAGATATTGGTAAAGGAACGCAGGATATTTTATTATATGACACACAAAAAGAGGTTGAGAACAGCCTGATAATGATAATGCCGTCACCAACTGCGATTATTGCAGATAGGATACGTAAGGCGACCGATGATAACAGGGGTATTGTGCTAACAGGCGATGTGATGGGGGGCGGTCCCTGTGTTCGCGCGGTAAAAGAACATATTGGCAAAGGTTTGTCAGTATATGCAACAGAAAATGCAGCGTTGACCATCAATGACAATCTTGGGCGGGTACGTTCAATTGGTGTTAAGATCGTTGATGAACAGGAAATCGATTCCTTGCCGGATGATGTTTTACATATATTGTTGCAGGATATTGACACTGATGCTATTTTTGGTGCACTTTTGCACTTTGGTGTGGATGTAGGAGTGGAGACAGATGAGCAAATAAAATTCGCTGTTGCACTTCAGGATCACGGTGAATCGCCCGATATTAGCAATCGTGTTTTTAGGTTTGATCATTTTAAGGAGCTGATCAAAAAAGGCGGCAATCCTGAACTTTTTACGTATAGTGGTAATAAGATCCCAAAATATTTAACGCGTATAAAGGCTGCACATAATAGACTTGTCAAAAGTGGTCTTGTTGATGAGTTTGATGGATCTTTGTTTATGGATACCGGGCCTGCTGCGATCTTTGGTGCACTTTTAGACAATAAGGCAGAGCAGCCGTCAATTGTTGTAAATATTGGGAATGGTCACACTCTTGGTGCACTTGTTGTCGATGGTCGAGTGAAGGCATTGTTTGAGCATCACACTTCAAGAATGGATGCCGGAAAATTGCAGGACTATATTTTGAGACTTGCGATGGGCACACTCACATTTGATGAGGTCTTCAATGATGGTGGGCATGGGTGCTATATTGGCGATGTGGTTGGGTTTGATGCAATACGATCTGTTATGGTGACCGGACCAAAACGTGGGGTTTTGCAAAACAGCAATGAACTGCAGAGAAATACAGAGCTGTGGGAAAAGTTACATTTTGCGGCACCGTTTGGAAATATGATGCTTTCAGGATGTTTCGGATTATTGTCTACATCTTTGGAAAAGTCAGTTACCAATCCATAAGTTTACTATTTACTTTCAATTCATTCAATATCCATACCCTATTTTTTTTGGTATTTATCCCAAATTTTAGAATCGTAGGAAACGTGCCACTTTTTCTGTGAACATACATCAAGAATGAATTATATGGGGGATGAACATTGGAATTTGATGTAAATTAATATGCAAAAAATAAATTTTGCTCTAACGAAAATTGCAATAACTATGGCAAGAGAGACACAGACAACATAGTCAAATTCGGGCACGATAGAAATAGCCAGTATCTCCGGACAATGTATCCACATGAGATAGGCACCCCTAACCCCTGCATAGAAATTTGAGAAAATGTGGACATACTATCGATGGCTCCCTAGTGTCGAGTCAACCATACAATATCGCTAGATATATGATCTGACACTGTTCCAT
>DQIO01000188.1 GCA_020793555.1 Methanosarcinaceae archaeon
CCATAATGATTAATGAGCAGCATGGTTAATAAGTGTTGTTAGGTTACTTTGGAATTGTTATACTGGTACTTTAATAACACCAAACTGTCGCAATGACACTAATAGAAGTATTCCCTGTTCTTGTCAGGATACGTGTGACAGTACCTGCAATTATTGATTGCAGTGCTGCTAAATGTGGTACTGGCAGTATTATACAAAGTAGCTTCATGACAAACAGTGCAATCTGTGATGTCCACTACAGAACTTGATGGAGTACTTGTAAGATTATGTCGGTTGGTATCATCGACCGGATCCGACTGATATGAATGGCAGCATTCACATGCTTTCCACCCCGATTCAGGAGGTGGGTGGTCTTTGGTATGGCACTGGGTACAATTCGCACCAGGTTTGATACCGTGAACACTGTCAGCATACATTGTCTCATTCACATAGACCGACGGATTGCCATAGTCGTTCATCGCCTGATAATTGTAATGGCAGCCTGTGCAGGATTCACGGTTGGTAACATCGTGTCCGTGATCTCTGCCGGCAGTCTGGTTGTAGATATTGTGGCATTTCAGGCACTGCGTGTTATTGCCCCAACCTATATTGAGGAGTTCATGGCCATAGGGATAAGGACCTGGCCGTTCTACGCTTTCACTTATGGAGTGACACTTTGTGCAGCTTGGTTTTGAGTTCCATGTATGTGCGCCAGAGTGATCTGTGATGTTGATGGTCAGTGTGTCCGGCGTGGAATTTGCAGTAAAGGTTACGGTAGTATGGCATACCATGCAACCAGTATAGTTTGTTGGATGATTTGTAGAGGTATTCAATATCATTCTTTTATGGGCACTGTCATTTAACATCATGCCTATAGAAGGTGTTAGTGAATAATCTTTTGGAGAAATTAATAGATTTCGAGTTCTATGCCAGTATGGATCACTAGCATCAAACATTGGTGCATGACAAATAGGACAATTGGGATTATTATTGTGATAATAGCTATCGGGGTCATTTAGCTGTCCATGACAGTCAGAGCAGTAAGGTATAGATAAGTTGTGTGCATCTGGTTTTGGAGTGTCGTGCCAGATATAATGGCATGGATTACAATGCTCATTTTGATAATCGTCCCATGTATTTTCATTCACTATCCCCCAGTATCTTATGCGATCTGAATGACAATTGATACACACTTGATTTGGTTCTCTTGCTGTACCTGTTGCTCCAGGCCATCCTCCGGATGAATCTGGATTTGCGTGTCTTGCATACCTTACATTGCCATCAGGTGGATCATCCCCAAACAGATTGCCTGTTATCGTATCCCTCTTATGTGTCATATTCGAGCCGCTCGGTGCGAGATTGTTTGAGTTATCGTTCATGGCATAGTTGTCATATCCTGTTTCAATCTCATCCCCGGTCTTTGTGTGACAGGTCGTACACAGTGGCGAGAGTGTGCTGCCACTTGCGGGTGTGGTGTTGGTAGTATGGACTGTTGTCCCAGTATTGTATTCTGCACTGTACATTTTAGTCCCAGTGTAGTTTAAAGTGGCATTGTTGTGACACTGAATGCATATTACGCCTGTTGTATTGTATGAAGTATGGTTATTTTTATTGTTGTGGCATGTTGTACAACCTGGCTTCATCTCAGTAGCATTTGGTGTATGTATGGAAGCACCGGTGTTGTATATGGTGTTTGCAGGGAGAATGCTGCCTGAGTAGTTCAACGTTGCATTATTATGGCAATAGATACAATCAACACCATACGTATCGAAACTGCTGTGGTTGTTATAACCAATGTGGCAATCGTCACATTCTGGTATCAAATTATCCATAGAATGAATACTGGTGCTTGTAAGATACGTACCATTTGTAAGCACATTTCCTGAATAATTAAACATATTATCATTGTGGCACTGCAAGCAACTTACACCATCGGTATCATATGAACTGTGGTTTACCTCATCGTGGCACAGGGAGCAGGAAGGTGTAATCGTATTATGAATATCGATCTGGTGTGTGCCCGAGAAATCGTGGCAGTCAGTGCAGTTCGCAGCAGTTGACGCAGGAGTAGTCGTACCATTGTGCAATGTGTACCCTATGGATTCGTTGTGGCAGTCATCACAAGTAAGTGTATCTGCCTCATCATATACATTATGGAAATTATTGTGACAGAAAGAACAGTTCACAATCGGATTGTCCGGGTTCGGATGCACTGCCAGATCTCTTGCACCAGTGGTATTGTTGAGCCACTGTGGAACTGTGGCAAGGTCATGGTTTAGGGAAGTAATGGTGAAATTATCTTTGTATGAAATTGGATGGCAATTGGCAGCATCGCAACTTGGATAGCGGTTATCCAAGTTGTCAGGAACCGAAGAAGTTGTAAGATGTCCATGGCAAGATTCATTAGAACATGTTGTGGCCGGTGTTGTTCCAACCGCGACATTAGAGTGCTGTCCAGACATATAACTAGTATGGCACTGAGTGCATTGAACAGAGTTTTGACCCGTGTGGCAGTCACTACAAACATAGCTGCCGCCATCTGTTCTCGTAATTAAACTTTCATGTGTATCATATTCTGCATGTGTAGTCAAGTGAGTTAATGAAGCATTGATTAAATTATCAAAAGTTATTGATCCCCCTGTCTCAGTATTATTGCCAAGCATCGCACTCCAAGCGTGTTTACTTGAAAAGTGACAACTGTCACACCCCCACCTACCCACCGTAAATCCAGTTGAACCGCTCACCTCATTTCCCAAACCTGTAACATCGACATGTACCAGATAATCCACACCCGCTCCAGTGGTCTCGTTCACCTCGATAGTCTTTGTATAAAACCCTGTTCTTACCTTATCCATAGTCCCGTTGCAGATTATTGGCGCACCACTGCTCCCATTATGCACACAGTAAGTCACATTTGGCTCATCCGGATATCGCTCATTCGGCACGAGACGCCCATACTGGTCCACAACCATAGCATTTATCGTAACATTTCTTGGATGGCCGTCAGCGGGCCAGACGCCATAACCAGATGCATCTGTAACCCACAATGCCGGGTCCAGCAGATAAACCGCTTTATCAGTCCTGGCAACAACTGTAGGGCTGAATATTGTGATCGTGGGTGGTGTATCTACCAGTGGATGATAGTCGCCGCTGTTTGCAATACTAGTGTTGTACCAAGTATCGCCCAGACCGTCGCCGTTTGTATCAGCTCCCGCATAGTTTGACCAGTAGTTCCCACCAAGCCATGACCCGCCGATGATATTTATTCCGGTGACGGGTGTGGTGTTCCAGACATTGGTCCCGTCGTCGTTGGCGTTGTTGGTGTTGCTGAAATAGTTATTGTAGATCGTGTTGTTGCTCGAAGACAGCAGGTAGATGCCGCGCTGGATGTTGTTCGATACGTTGTTGCTCGTCAGTGTGTTGTTATTACTCGAAGATTGCAGGAAGATGCCGCTTAAAGTGTTCGAGTTTGCGTTGTTGCTCGTCAGTGTGTTGTTATTACTAGTAGAATACAGGCGGATGCCGTAGTCAGTGTTCGAGTTTGCATTGTTGCTCGTTAGCGTGTTGTCGTTACTCGAATATTGCAGGAAGATGCCGCTTAAAGTGTTGTTCGAAGCGTTGTTGCTCGTTAGCGTGTTGTTACTAGAAGTATGCAGGTAGATGCCGCTTAAAGTGTTGTTCGAAGCGTTGTTGCTCGTTAGCGTGTTGTTACTAGAAGTATGCAGGTAGATGCCGCGATGGATGTTGCTCGATGCATTGTTGCTTGTCAGTGTGTTGTTATTACTCGAAGATTGCAGAAAGATGCCGCTTAAAGTGTTCGAGTTTGCGTTGTTGCTCGTCAGTGTGTTGTTATTACTAGTAGAATACAGGCGGATACCGTAGTCAGTGTTCGAGTTTGCATTGTTGCTCGTTAGCGTGTTGTCACTCGAAGATGTCAGGAAGATGCCACTTATTTTGTTCGAGTCTGCGTTGTTGTCCGTAAGCGTGTTGTTGCTCGAAGATAGCAGGCAAATGCCGTTACTGTTCGAGTCTGCGTTGTTGTTCGTAAGCGTGTTGTTGCTCGAAGATTCCAGAGAGATGCCTCTTATGGTGTTTGAGTCTGCGTTGTTGTCCGTAAGCGTGTTTTTGCTCGAAAAATACAGGAAGATACCGTAGTTGGTGTTCGAGTCTGCGTTGTTGTCCGTAAGCGTGTTGTTGTTGCTCGTTAAACGCAGGTAGATGCCGTTGGTGTTCGTGTTTGCGGTGTTGTTCGTAAGCGTGTTGTTGCTCGAAGATAGCAGGTAAATGCCGTTGCTGTTCGAGTCTGCGTTGTTGTTCGTAAGCGTGTTGTTGCTCGAAGATTCCAGGGAGATGCCTCTTATGGTGTTCGAGTCTGCGTTGTTGTTCGTAAGCGTGTTGTTGCTCGAAGATAGCAGGTAAATGCCGTAGTTGGTGTTCGAGTCTGCGTTGTTGTTCGTAAGCGTGTTGTTGTTGCTCGTATCACGCAGGTGGATGCCGTAGGTGTTCGTGTTTGCGGTGTTGTTCGTAAGCGTGTTGTTGTTGCTCGTAGTACGCAGATAGATGCCGTAGGTGTTCGAGTCTGCGTTGTTGTCCGTAAGCGTGTTGTTGTTGCTCGAAGAATACAGGTAAATGCCGTAGGTGTTCGAGTTAGCGGTGTTGTTCGTAAGCGTGTTGTTGCTCGAAGATGTCAGGGAGATGCCGTAGGTGTTCGAGTTAGCGGTGTTGTTCGTAAGCGTGTTGTTGCTCGAAGTTGCTAGGCAGATGCCGTGGTTGCTGTTCAAGTTTGCGTTGTTGCTCGTTAGCGTGTTGTTGTTGCACGTAGTACGCAGGTAGATGCCGATGCTGTTCGAGTTTGCGTTGTTGCTCGTCAGCGTATTGTTGTTGCTCGTATCACGCAGGTAGATACCGCAGTAATTACCTGATACATTGTTGTCAGATATATTGCAGTACTGCCCACCGTTGAGATAAAAACCTGCCCTATCTGCATCTGTCGCTCCGGTCACATTGAACCCTGAGATGTTCACGTAATCCACACTTACCTCAAACACATGGTCAGAAGTCAAAGCAGCAGTCACATTTACCACATCCGCGCCCTCACCATGCAATGTGAGCTGCTTGTTCACGTTTACGTTCTCTGTGTAGCTGCCGTTGTACACATAGATCAAGTTACCTGCTGTTGCGTTGTTTATTGCAAATTGGATTGGAGTAATGCTTGCATTGAACGAACCGCCGTCGTACCACCAACCTGTTTGGTTGACGTAGATGTCAGGAGTAGCAGCCGATGTAACAATTGGTACGATTGTCAATGATATTATAAGAAAAAGTATTATCGTAGTCAAAGCCGATCGGATTTGTCGTTTGGTTATATCTTTAGTCATTATTACACCTCACTCCGGTTTGAAAATATTTGTTAATGGCAGTTAATTACCTTTAATTTAGTATGATCAGCACTGACGCAGACAATAAGTTGCACCGAAATTAAGATTAATATATGATTTTAATATATGATTCTTCCTTTATATTTGTATAGCTCCCCAACTATAATCAGGTTTCATAAAAGTGATCAAATTGTATTATTAAAATATACATACATGCATAAACGACACATAGTTACTTTTAATATATATAACTGTAGAGGTTTTGATATTTTTGAACCCAAATTTGACAGTTGTCACTCTTTCTTGAAGAGAATGTATTCTCATTTTGCCCTAAAATCCCTCAATTTTGTCAGGAAAATCATTTTGATAGTTGAAAATTTATAACCCATAATTGTACGTAATTCCCTGTTTTCCTCTTAAAATTAGTGTATTCATTGGATCAAAATTCGCATAAATAAAATTTTTCGCGCCACTTTTCATGTAATCCACAGTAACTGTCAAACTTGGGATATACGGAACATTCTGTTTTTGTAAAAAATCAAAAACATCAAATTTATATAATTCTCGGTCTAAATAGAGAATTTCGAATCCGATATCCAATCTCTTGATCTGACCGATAAAATAGCCAAGACATTCAACTTTTGATTTGCCTTTTTCCACTGGAAGAACATATATCGTAAATCGTTTATTTTTGTTAATTATGTATAGTGATATGTATGAGTAAAACGAGTTTGTTGAGTTTTTAGCCTGTCCACGTATCACATATTTGTCATTTGGTGTGTCGATTTTTCCATAGTATGGGTCATTGGTGCAATCAATCGCAAATTTATATTTTTTACAGGGTTTTAGATTTTCAATGGCCATTTGCATGAGTATCTTTTCATTTGATTCAATTAGTTCATTGATGTTGAGTTTTTTAAGATGATATCTTATTGATGTTTCACAAGGAACTTTTTGATGTCGTTTAGAAATGGAATGAACTGAATTCTTGTCAACTGCCATACTGCTGACAGTATGATAAAGATCTTTGCTGGTGAGCGAACCATTGATTTGTAGGTTGATGTGATCAATAAGGGGTTGTAGTACATTATCGATACATTCTTTTGATCTCAATTCTATTCTAGGATTGCAGGCGTAGTTATGTGACTTGAATACCATATGGCGGCGCTTGCGCGGCTTATAA
>DQIO01000187.1 GCA_020793555.1 Methanosarcinaceae archaeon
CATATTCTATCTTCTTCTGACATTTAATATAGAATATGCGTATATTCTATATAATTATTGTGGCATTTAGGATGATGGAATAATTAACTTATCCGGAAGTCATGTAATATATAATTCATAGAATTATATAGTGCGAGTTATTCGACCGGAGGGAGAATTTTCTTGTCGCATATATTTTTAGATTATGCTTTTAGGTGCAACAGGAAAATCTACTTTGATTTCCTACAAGCCTCTGCATCTTTAAGCGCTGCATCACGCAGTCTTTTTCTCAGATCAGGCATCGCGGCAAGTGCCCGGGTCCAATCCGGCAAGAGTATTCCTGATGGATTATTCAGGTAATCCTTACCTGTATCCATTATAACTTCTGAAAATGAATCAACGTATGTCTCTTCCATGTGCCTGTTGTAATGCAATCCATTACAAAGGGCATCTGCATGATATTGTCTTATCAGATCCTGTGAAAGACGTTTGTATTTGACCTGTATGCTGTGTAAGAATGATTCAGATATCGGAGTATTTGTGGTCTCTGTGACAATTCGAAGGAGTGTTGTCATTATATCCCGTGTCATCTTGAAAAGTCCTTCACTTGTATCAGCACTTACCTCCTTATGCTTATGGTCATAATATCCCAGGTCGGTCTGACATATCTTTTTTAGTGTCGTGTTCCTGTAAACCTCTGCTAAAAGTCCAACCTCAAGTCCCCAATCTCCCGGGATCCTTATGTTCAGTGCAAGATCACTTCGCATTGCAAATTCACCCGATAGTGTATATTTGAATGCTTTAAGATATTGCAAGACATCTGACTCGTACTTTAGATTTCTCAGAAGAGTCTCGATCATCGGGCGGACAAGAAGACGAAATACCCTGCCGTGCATGATATGGTTTTCCATGTCAATTCTTGCATAATAGCCTTTATTGAACATAAAATTAAGTTCAGGCTCAATGATCGGATACAACAATTTCGCTGGCAGATCTTTTGAATATGTAGAAATATCGGCATCATGGAGCGCGATTGCATATGCTTCAAGACTTGCCACACCAATGGCAATCCAGACATCCTTTCCTTTTCCGCGGAATTGCGTCACATCAAGTTCTTTTTCTTTTAATTCTTCAAGTATTCCCGTTATCCGGGGACCATTGCACCAAATAATCAGATGAGGCAGTTTCAGACGCCTGAAAAAACGCATTACTGTTTTATACTGATGAATATCATCAGCCGCAAGGGCAATTACAATCTGCTTGACACATTCGCATTCATTCAACTGGTCAACGATATGTGTAAGTGGCTCGTTCTCCACTTCTTCATACAACATCGGAATAATTATGACCGATGGGCGCACAAGTGATAAATCATGGAGTCTCCTACTCATCTTTTCATTATCTATACAAAAATCATGAATTGTAGTTACGCGTTCCTGATTAAAATCCATATTATTACACCCGATTTTTATTAAAATGCAGACAGTGCTTATTACGCCAATTTTATCTTATTTGCTGTTGTAGCAAATTGATTTCTACTCACTTTAACTGCAATTAATCATCACAATCATAATATTATTATATAAGTCATACATTATAAACGTAACTTCCGGTTAATTATTATATTGTATTCTGCTCACAGTTCAAAATTCAGAAATTTTTACAATATACTATTTATTATATCAAATCATTAAACTTGAAAAATACAATTTAGAGGATTTGTAATACCATGACAAACAAATACGGAAAAGTATATCTCGTCGGTTCAGGCCCGGGTGACCCTGAACTTTTAACAATGAAAGCTCGCAGGCTTATTGATACTGCGGATGTCGTTATATACGACCAGCTGCCTGGTAAAGCGATTCTTGATTCAATCCCGCAGAATACTGAAAAAATCGATGCCGGTAAATTTGCAGGGGATCACAGGCTTTCACAGTGGGAAACCAACGAACTGATCATTGAAAAAGCAAAAGAAGGCAAAATGATCGTTCGCTTAAAAGGCGGCGACCCATACATGTTCGGACGTGGCGGAGAGGAAGCGGAAGTGCTTGTCGAAGCTGGCGTAGAGTTTGAAGTTGTACCTGGCATAACATCTGCGATCGCTGCACCTGCCTATGCAGGCATTCCGGTGACGCACAGAGATCATGCATCAATGGTAACGTTCATAACAGGACATGAAGACCCTACAAAAGATGAGACTGCCCTTGATTGGGAAACACTTGCAAAATTCGATGGTACGATCGTTATCTTCATGGGTGTAAAGATGCTTGGACGCAATACCGGAGAGCTTCTCAAATTCGGGAAGGACCCCAAAACACCTGTTGCACTTATTGAGCGAGGAACACGCCCGGACCAGCGCGTGACAATTGGAAACCTTGAGACCATTGCAGATATTGCAAAAGAGCAAGGCGTGAAAGCACCTGCGATCACGCTGATCGGGGATGTTGTCAAACTTCACGATATACTTGGTGCACAGATCGTACAGTGATTGGGCTGCTTATACTAATAATTTAATTGCAAATGATAGACCAAAACAATATTCCTAAACCAGTACTTGCCATCATGCGCCCTGTGAGTTACATCGAGGAGTCCGTAAAACTTGCGGAATCACTCGGATTTGAGGCGGTCGCAGTCCCGATGATCGAGGTCGTTGACAAAGTAGATAGCGGGTTTGATGGTTTTGTAAGACGCGTGATCGAAGGTGAATCTGATTACGTGATCTTTACCAGTGCAAATGGCATTGATTTTACGCTCAGCAAAATTCCTGATGGAAAACGTGATTCGTTTATCGATGCCCTTAAGAAAACAAAAACCATCGCAATCGGTCCAAATACTCAAAAAGCACTTCAAAAACTTGGAATTAACGACTCCGGTATGCCTGACGTGTACAGTTCCGGTGGACTTGTCGAGTACCTGTGTTCTGATGTAAGTGGTAAAACAATTGACATCGCACGGAGTTCTTACGGCGCACAAATCCTGATATCAGGACTTGAAAAATGTGGGGCATCGGTGTTTGAGACACAAGTTTACACTCTTGGAATGCCGGATGGGGATGAACAAAAAGGACTGATCGAACTTGCAGTTTCGGGAAAGATTACGGTCTTTGCATTCACAAGTTCCATGATGATACGTAATTTCTTTGCAAATGCGGATGCGATGGGTGTCGGTGAGCAGATTGTGGATGTATTGAACGATTCCATTGTTGCAGCGATCGGGATTCCTACGGCAGATACGTTAAACAGCTATGGAGTCGAAGTTGAGGTCATACCTGACAAATATACATTTGAAGCACTTGTCAACAAAGTGAAGGAACATATTTCGAATTGACTTTGACGTAAATGGTGTTTATTTGGTGATGAAAAATGAATGACCTTATTATCGGTGATAAAGCGATTGGATACATACAACAACATTTAAGGGATGCGAATGCTAAAGCAATGCGTATATTCATAGGTGGGGGAGGTTGCTGTACACGACTTGAGATTACACCTGTGGAAAAAGCACTTGTGGGTGATGTTACTTATGAAAGGGACGGCGTGACAATACATGTGGATAAGGCTCTGGTTGAAGGTGCAGCTTCGATCGAGATCGGATTTGATGAAAAACGAGGATTACTCATAGATTTGAACTAAGCTTAAAATTAAAATTAAAATTAAAATTAAGCTTAAACTTAAAATTAAACTTAAACTTAAACTTAACTTGAACAATATTACTACGGTATTACTATAATTACATTTACAATTTCAATTATAGATTAGGAGAATAACGATGATCGGAATTTCAAAACTTTACTGTGGGACTGTGGAACCATCAGATGCGCTTAGGTATGATCGCGATTCAAGTAAATTGCCTTCGCATCTTTTGCAGTTCTCAAAGGACAAGAAACCTGTTGTGGTCTGGAATATGGGACGGCGCTGCAACTTAAGATGTGTGCACTGTTATGCCCAATCCAAAGACGTTGAGTATGAGGACGAACTGACCACAGAACAGGGCAAGGAACTGATCGATGACCTGGCTGAATTCGGTTCACCTGTAATTCTTTTCTCTGGCGGGGAACCAACCATGCGAAAGGACCTTCCTGAACTTGCAGAGTATGCAAAGTTCAAGGGAATGCGCGCTGTGATCTCAACGAACGGTACATTGATCGATGAGAAAATGGCAAAGGTGCTGAAGAAGATAGGTTTGTCGTATGTGGGTATATCGCTTGATGGCGTGAGGGAGACCAATGATAAGTTCAGGGGCGTTCCAGGGGCGTTCGATGCGGCAATGCGGGGGCTTCGCAACTGCATGAAGGAAGATATCAAGGTGGGACTTCGTTTTACCATCAATAAGAAAAATATGATGGATATTCCTGCGATATTCGATATTATCGAAGAGGAAGGCATTCCACGTGTTTGTTTCTACCATCTTGTGTACGCGGGACGCGGCACAAAACTTGTGGAAGATGACTTGACACATGAAGAAAGCCGCAAGGTGCTAGATCTTATTATGGATAAGACAAAAGCGTTGCATGACAAGGGCATGCCTGTTGAGGTTTTGACTGTGGACAACCACTGCGATGGTCCATACGTGTACCTGCGCCTGTTGAAAGAGGACCCAGAGCGTGCAAAGGAAGTGTATGACCTGCTTATGATGAACCAGGGCAACTCTACCGGCATAGGTATTGGTTGCGTCTCATGGGACGGTTCCGTACACCCTGACCAGTTCTGGAGACATTATTCATTTGGAAATGTCAAGGACAGGAAATTCAGTGAGATCTGGACCGATACAAGCGATGAACTTATGGCTGGTCTTAAGGATCGCAAACCGCTTATCAAAGCAAATGCAGACATGTGTGCAAAATGCAAATGGTTAGAGATCTGCAACGGTAACTTCCGTGTACGGGCAGAGGCGATTTACGACAATGTGTGGGCAGATGACCCTGCATGCTACTTGACGAAGGAAGAGATCGGGTACGACGACGAATAACTGTTAATTTAAATGCGAGGCGGGGTCGGCATGGTTCAGGTCCTGCCTTATTACTTATTGGGTGTTGCATATGACTGCTAAAATATTGGGATATGCATTGACGAAAATAGGGGAAATCAGAATGAGAAGGCTTATTACAGGCCTCGGTAATTAATTCCGGGGTATAGTGACTGTGAGATGGTTGCTCTGCGCATCTTTTTTACTTTAAATGATAGGCATAAACTATAATCGGCCTTATGACAAAATTATTAAATCTGTAATCCTTGTCACTACCAATGAAACTTGGCAACATATTATTTTCGGCCAGACTGATTGGTGCGATCATCATTCTCTGGTTAATAGATGTTGAGCAACTGACGCTTATTCTGCGCTCCATAGATCCCTATTTCATACTACTTGCATTTTTGCTGGAACTTTCAGGGTTTCTTATATGGACCCTAAAATGGAAACATCTTGTTGACAAAATAGAACACATCAAGTTCACAACCCTGTTTATGGGGCTGCTGGCCGGGAATTGCATGAGTACCAATGTGCTTCGCGCAAGAACCCTTGGTGGATTTGGACGGGTATTTTTTCTTAAAAATGTCTCGCAGAATCATAAGAATGCAAACTGGTATGCAACCATTGCCATGGACCAGACCACCAATAATTTTGTATTTGCCCCACTTATAATATTTTCCTTGCTTTTTGGATTCCTGTTTTTGAACATCCCTGGGTGGCTGTCGGTATTGATGGAAATTATAGTCCTTATCCTGTTTTCTTCGGCACTTGCTGCATACCTGTCAAGGCAAAAGATCAAAAGATTGTCCATTATCAATTTCTGCCAGTTGAACCTGCAACGGATATACAATTTCACCCCTATCAAATTTTTCAGAGACAGGTTTGAATCATATCATATATTTGAAGAGATCGTTGTTCACAACCTTACGGAATTCAAAAAAACCTACACCTCTATTTTGAAGGATAAACAGATCCTTGCAAAAGATGTGAGCCTCGCAGTGCTCATGTACTCATTCATTTATTCCAAATCATACGTACTCTTTCACAGTACCGGATATGATATTTCCATCCTCCAGCTTGTGGTGTCCCTGTCCCTTATACTCTGGATTATCTCTGTGGTTCCTGTTCCTGGTGGATTTGGGTTTAAAACGATTGTGACGATAGGCATGTATACCATGGTTGGAGTTCCCATCAATATTGCAGCCATTGTTTCTGTAATTGACAGAATTATTTATTTGTTCTTTGTGAGTGTCGTTTCATATTCTGCCATTGGCATTATGCGGATATTCCATATTAAGTCAAAACCTTTAGAAGAACAATGAATGCCATATAATTATACCGTCAAAACAGGAAAAGGTATAAGTGAGAGTTCACCTGTATAAGCATCATTAACTTTTAAGCAGTAAATTAATCTTAACTTTTCTAAAGTTTTGTTTTTATCCCTTAATTGTTTTTAATATATTACAAAGATATGAAAAAGCAATCAATCAGCTTTTTCAGATAAATAATGGAAAGTCTAACTATGGATAATTTTAAAAAACTTGGAATCAGTAACGCTATTT
>DQIO01000186.1 GCA_020793555.1 Methanosarcinaceae archaeon
AGAATTGCATTGTTGGATTTGGGGTTATGGGTTTGGCAGCAGTGGAATCCGCCGCCTGCGGCGGAAACGGATGCTCCGTTTTCTATAGTTTAAGTCAATTGCTGTGACTTTCTTTTTAGCATCAGCACCCGCATGTACGTATAATTTGCCCGCGGGTGTTCTTAAGTCGGTGCGCTGACGGCACTGTGTAGAAACCGATCGGTGATTTTGGAGTCTAATTTCATATGACCTATGCCCCTCATAATCGACACTTGAATGTTGACTCGACACTAGGAGAAATTCACATATTGAACAAAATTGGGTAGTTCTTTGGAGATACTACATAATCCACAACAGATCTAAACAACCCTGATCTCAACAGGCTCCCCATACTCCACAGCATCAAGGATATCATCCGCAATATCTGAACCCAACCTTGTCTTAATATCACCATGCCGACCAACGGTCGCCGTAAAAAGATATTCATCTCCCACATAAACCTCGACATCCTGCTTGGCAAGCTCTGGAATGTTCATCACAACATGTTTTTTGGTTCGCTCAACTATGGGACGATACCGTTTCTTGCTCGCACCTTTTTGTTCCGCTGTTTCCTCGATCTTGCGAACATCGATATGAATGCCAAGTTTTCGTTCTATCTCATCGATCATACTTCCGCCCTTACCGATAATGCGCGGAACATCCTGATCTAAAACCTTAACAGTCGCCCTGCTATCTGAAACCATATCAACCTCCACAGGACCACTTGCATATTGCGAGATCACATCAGAAACCTCACCCTCTGCAAGCTTCCATGCAGGTCTCTTCGCCATATCCACATTGCCAACAGGCATCACTACCACCTGCTCACCATAAGTGTATATCTCATACTCCGTTGTACTAGTCTCGAAATCAGAAACCGTAATCACAGGTCGTGCAAGATCCTGCTCCATCATACCTGACGGCACTTTGACAGTGAACTCAAGTATCTGAACCTTTGTGACCTCACCTTTGTCAATGAACACAACCGTATCCACAACCTGCGGGATAACACCAAGTTCCACACGCCCGATAAGTCGCTGAATGGCATCAACGGCGCGATTGGCATGTACGACACCGATCATCCCCACACCTGCAAGACGCATATCCGCAAATATAAGGAAATCGCGCGTTTTTCGAACCTCATCATATATCGTATAATCCGGTCGAACCAGAAGAAGCAGATCTGCTGTTTTTTCCATATCACCATCCAATGGCGCATACTGGGTGATCTCATCCGGCACCTGAAGGTCACGCGGAGATTCCATAGTCTTGACAACAAACCCATTGTCGTTCAGATATATCGCAACCCCTGCCGCAAATGTTGATTTACCAGCGCCTGGGGGACCTGCAACAAGGATGCCGCGCTGGGCAAGTATTCGCTCTTTCAATTTATCTCCAAGCCTGTACTCATCCAGACTTACCGCAGCGATCGGGCGTACTGCCGTTATTTCAATATCATCAGAAAAAGGAGGGTTTGTGATCGCTATACGCATATTCCGAATCTGAAGGACAGAAGCACCTTTGGATGACATCTCGGTAAACGATTCCGAATCTGCGCGTGCCCTTTCGATCAGTTCCCTTGAAATTGCCTTGAGGTCATTGTGAGTACTCGGCTTATCACCGATAGGAACAAATTTGACATCCCCGATCGTACCACGTTTTACCATTGGCACGACCTTGTTCTTGAGGTGCACCGACATCGTGTCATCCGAGAAATAATCCTCGATTACAAGAGAGCCGAACTCTTTCTTTTCAGGAGATATCCATTCCACCTTCAGACCTTTTGATGTCGCGACCTGTGCCTGAACCCTGTCACCGGTTACAAATACCGCATCCAACTCCACAGCTTGTGCACGTATCATTGCATCGATGCCACCTGAACTTGCAAGTTTGACCTGCTCAAGACTGGGTTGCTCTCCTACAAAAGAAAGTGTGATCTCACCCTCATCCGAGAGAGTGCGCAACTCTAAAAGTTCATCCAGTCCTTTTTGACCGATCTCAAAACCACGGTTTGCCTGTGCCTCAAGTTCTGATACCACGGCTTCTGGCACAAAAACCTGCGCACCTGTGTAATCCCCGCTTCTTACCTTTTCAGAAATACGGCCGTCAATAATAACACTAGTGTCAGGTACTATCCTAACTCTTGAATCGCTATCTGTTTCCATAGGAATACCTATGGCTCGAACGTATATAATTCAATTGATAAAATAAATGAAGAAGTAGAGGGATCTATGTATCTAATAGACTTCATCCGGATCAAACACTTTCTCACCAACAACTTCGCCTTCGATCGTGCGGTAGAAACATGACCTGAATCCCATATGGCACGCGCCACCGATCTGCTCGACCTGAAGCAGGATCGCATCCATGTCACAGTCAACCCTAATGTCGTGAATTATTTGCACATGGCCTGAACTCTCTCCTTTCTTCCACTGTTTTTGGCGGCTGCGGCTCCAGTAATGACCGTGTCCGGTTTCAATAGTATTTTCAAGGGCTTCTCTGTCCATGTATGCAACCATAAGGACTTCGCCTGTTTTGTAGTCTTGTGAAATTGCAGCGATCAATCCATCATCATCGTATTTCATATTATCAAGGTCTATCATGTAAATCACCAATTACTATATAGTATAAAAACTAAGATGCTTCAATATAATTATATTAAATTATAAAAGCATGCGTCTCAGGTTATGATTAACAAGTAAAATTTCGCTGACGCCCGGATTGACTTGATGCACATAATCTTACAGATCATATAAAATTAAATAAAACAGATCACGGTGAATATTATGGATTACAGCTTCGATGGTACGGGTGGTTATCGGATTCCTACCGGAATCTCAGGATTGGATGTTCAATTAGGCGGTGGCGTGCCGCCCGGAACTACAATTTTACTTCTTGCTGAACCTGGTGCCGGTTCAGAGATCTTTGCCCAGCAATTTGTATATGGCGGATTGATAAACAATGATGAAGTGTTCTATCTATCATCCGAGCATCCCGTGCAGGAGATCGCATCCGAAATGGAGGGTTTTGGCTGGGGCAAAAAAGATGAACTTATGGATAAAATCAATTTTGTCGATGCATACGCACCAAGGTTCTACAATGTGCTTCCAAAAGAGCTCATAAGTAATACCTCTGCAAAAGATTTCTTAAAACAGGGTACTGATTCATTGAATCTCCTAAAATCAACCGTTACAAAAAAACATGATGGAAAATATAGGGGTGTAATTGATTCAATTTCTTTTTTCCTGCGTTCGTATGAATTGAACGATGTTGTGGAAGCAATTGAAATTATGTCGTCGGTTGGCAAACTTTCCGGTGCCGTTCACCTGATCCTTATGACTAGCGGTATGCACGATTCTGTGGTCGAAAACACGTTGAAACATGTGTGTGACGGTGTGATAGAGTTTCGTATGAAAGAACGCGGCAGTGAGGTAGAATATAGTATTCTAATCCGTAAGATACGCGGTATGATTGCACCGAAAAAAACAATATCATATAGCCTCACTACCAAAGGTGTCGAGTTGGAAACTACGACACGCGTTCTGTGATTGCATGTTTTACCAACAGAAACATATTTTAGTGCTACTGGCAATGAGTGGTTGATTATTATGAAACAGGGTCTATTGAATATATTGAGGGATATTTTTTCATCTTCAGGATACAATGTTACTGAATCATATAGGTATGATATGGTAGCTGAGAAAAACGGATACAAAACATTGATTAAATTTGGTACTTATCCGGACTATTCGGATATTAAAAATTTTTCCGATCAGGTTACAGATGGTACGGGACTTTATGTCGTAACTCATGTAATATCAGATGATCTGTACCAATATGCTATAGAAAGTGGACTTATGGTATGGAAACGAGATGACATTGCACTTCAGATCGGAAAGGCTGTGCTTGCTGACATTGAAGGTACTACATCTGACTTGGAATTGATATCACCTGTTAGCCGGCAGGCTTCTGCTCAGGCCATGAATATGGATTTTGCGGCAGAAAAAGATAATTCGATCTTCGGGATGTTCGGACAAAATGACGTACCGGACAAAGCGCCTGTATCACCTGAACCTATAACTACACCACCTGAACCTATAACTACACCACAACAACAGCAACAACAGCAACAACAGCAACAACAGCAACAACAGCAACAACAGCAACAACAATGGGGGGGAATGTTATCACAACCGGATACTGTTCAATCACCACCTGTACAACCAAAGCCACCCATGGTGTTGGATTTGCATGCTGTGCCATTAAATATTTCAAGAGACCATGCAATTGGTATTGCAAAGCAACATGTTGGAATTGTGGATGGTATTTTTCTCAAGTTCGTTCCTTTTTGGACATACAAATATTCGATCAATATTGAGCAACAGTATAAGTCCAAGATCATAGATATTTCAGGTGATGGGAATGGGTGCCTTAATGCATTGAACGGTCACGATGAAACGCTAGAATTTAAGGAAGTTTGTGACAGTATTGAGGTTCAAGATGAGGCTTATGAAATTAAGGGACCAATATTGACACGTGATGAAGCAAACCGAAGTCTACTTGATAAGATTATCAATGAACATACAGAGGATGTACGCTTTGATTCGATGGTTGGAGATACGATTATTTCTGAGCACAAATTGTTCAAACCAAATAATGAGGACGTAAATCTTGAACTTGAAATGATATATGTGCCTATTTGGGAACTGAATGGAAGAAAGAATTCAGTTGAGATTAGTGCATACGATGCTAAAATTCTGTGCAATCCGGTGGATGATGATGTAGAGTTTATCTGATCAATTTTTGTTCGTGTGTGTGCGAATGGTATATATACCAATAACTCTATATATAGAGTCAATGATTCACAATCATTTTATTAATGCTATTACAAAAAAGGTGATACTATGGTAACAATAACAGAAACAGCAGCGGTTGAATTAAAATCATTATTGGAGTCTGAGGAGAAACATGACCATTCACTTCGAATATTCATTGCAGGCATGGGTTGCAGCGGCATCCAGTACGGCCTTGCGCTTGACAATGAGTCAAAGGATGATGATGTCACAGTGTCAAGCAACGATGTAAATATCGTTATGAGCAAGGATATTTCTGAGGCACTTAACGATGCAAAGGTTGATTATATCGATACTACGGATGGTAAAGGGTTTGTAATCGATAATCCAAATGCTGTAAGTGCTTGCAGTTCAGGTTGCAGTAGCTGCCAATAATCGAGTTAAAGTTATAGGTGATTTAATGTTTCCAGGTATGGGCGGTCGGGGAATGAACCCCACAAAGTTGAAATCGATGATGAAACAGATGGGGATCAATCTCACTGAGATCGATGACGTTGAGCAGGTAATCATACGTACACTTGAGAAGGATATTGTGTTCAATGATGCGAATGTTTCCATTATGAATGCACAGGGTGTTGATACATACCAGATTGTCGGAACTCCGGAAGAGGTTGCAAGGGAACTTGCGATACCTGATGACGATGTTAGATTGGTTGCTGAACAGACCGGTGTTTCTGATGATGCTGCCCGTGAAGCATTAAAAACCGCAAATGGCGATCTGGCAGAAGCTATTCTGTCACTTTCTTAATCCTTTCTCGTTTGGTGCATTATGGCACCAGCATTTATTTTTTTCTTTTGAATCTTCGTGCTAACCCCACCTTTTCATTTTTATGATGCTGGCATGGGCGGTTACCAAGCCATAAGTTTACGATTTAACGTTAACCCTTTTCTATAGTCAACACATTCGATTCACATCGCATAATCATGCTTGCCCTCGCGCAACCTGCCATTTCCACACAGAGAACAATATTTATCCCAAAACCTTAATAGTAGTCCAATAATAATTTACAAATATGCCTTTAACTCCATTTCATATAGGACCTGGATTGCTAATCGGAGAAGTTTTTGAAAATAAAGTAAATTTGATTTCCATTCTTTTTGCAAGTATTCTTATAGATATTAGAGTAATTTATTGTTTTTTCATAGGATGTACAGGAAGATTTCATGGTCCTATGCACACTTTTATTGGGGCAACAGTTATAGCATTATTTATTGCCATAATGGTATGGAGTCTAAAAAAGCCATTCAAAAAAATCACTGATATTTTCAAAATACAAAATAGTTATTCAAGTTCTTCAATTATATTAGGATCTTTCATTGGTACTTGGTTGCACATTATTTTAGATTCATTTATGCATTCTGATATTATTCCTTTTTGGCCAATCAAATCAAATTTTTTACTTGGGATGATTAGCAACGGAACAAATTATTTACTTTGTACAATTGCGTTAATTATTGGACTAATAATTGTTACCTACAGACACCTGCGAAAAGTGAATTATAAGGTACAACCAAAATAAAAAAGTAGAGTAACTATTTACAATGTAAGTTTTATCATTTCAATCAAGCATTATTTTTGACTCAGATCGATATGGATACCTTGTCGCAATATAAACACCT
>DQIO01000320.1 GCA_020793555.1 Methanosarcinaceae archaeon
TAATCTGGATCAACAGTGCTTCTCTTTCAATGATACTCAAAGAGGCACAGGATTTCTTTTCATGGCGTACAACCGTCTTTGAATTCGATATGGAACACATGGGGCAGATAATTCCAACTCTTGAATTTGGAGATACTGATCTTTCATTTTTGGATAAGAAGCAACTCGAAGATCGAGAAGTAAATTATTTGAGGTTGTTGAAGGAATATCAGGAAAAAGGATTCGATGATCCATACAAGTTTGCTGATTGGAACTACAATTTGGGAATAATCAAATTGCTTAGAGGTTATGCTACTGAGGCTTTGAAGTATTTTGAACAATCCCTTAGTTATTCAGAAGAAACTGGAACTAAAATTGGAATTGCCAATTCACTTGGTCGATTGGGTAACACCTACAGCGATCTGGGGCAGGTGGAAAAAGCGATTGAATATTATAAACAGGCGCTTGAGATTTCAAGAGAAATTGGAGATCGGCGCGGCGAAGGAGCAGATATCGGAAACCTCGGCTTAGCCTACAGCCATCTGGGACAAGTGGAAAAAGCAATTGAATATTACGAACAGGTGCTTGAGATTTCAAAAGAAATTGGAGATCGGCGCGGTGAAGGAGCAGATATTGGAAACCTCGGCTCAGCCTACAGCGATCTGGGGCAGGTGGAAAAAGCCATTGAATATCATAAACAGGCGCTTGAGATTTCAAGAGAAATTGGAGATCGGCGCGGTGAAGGAGCAGATATTGGAAACCTCGGCAATGCCTACAGTGCTCTAGGACAAGTGAAAAAAGCCATTGAATATTATAAACAGGCGCTTGAAATTTCAAGAGAAATCGGAGATCGGCGCGGAGAAGGAAATCGGCGCGGAAACCTCGGCTTAGCCTACAGGAATCTAGGGCAGGTAGAAAAAGCCATTGAATATTATAAACAGGCGCTTGAGATTTCAAGAGAAATTGGAGATCGGCGCGGAGAAGGAGCAGATATCGGAAACCTCGGCAATGCCTACAGCGATCTGGGGCAGGTGGAAAAAGCCATTGAATATTATAAACAGGCGCTTGAGATTTTAAGAGAAATTGAAGATCGGCGCGGAGAAGGAGCTCATCTCGGAAACCTCGGCTCAGCCTACAGCCATCTAGGGCAGGTGGAAAAAGCCATTGAATATTATAAACAGGCGCTGGTGATCGGAAAGGAGATAAAAGACCCGAGGATCATAATGTTTTGTGAGGAGAATCTCTCACTAATAAAGCATTCAAAATAAAATTTTGGATTTATCTAGCTGGTTTCGATGCACATTCTAAATATCCGGACCCTGCGCTGACAGTGGATTGAATTTTTGTTGTGTGCGTATGGGCAGTGGTGGAGGACAGTGCCGCGCTTTTGCGCGCGTGGTGGCACCTTTTTGCTATTATTGTTCTGAACCTATTAAATCGTCACAACACCACCTGTGCACTGGCGAAACAAATCCAAAATTTTCAAATCAGTCACACAGTGATTATCGTGTAATGTTACTCCCCACTCTACAATTACCCTTATTCCATCATGAGCCTTGTCAAACTACTCCTTGCCCATGATATTTCATCCCGCGACAGTGAAACATCAAATCCGCTGCCCGATATCTTAAGACCGTCCCCCCCAACCGTGCCGACAACAGTTGCAGGAACATCCTTTAACATCCCCAAAACAGCATCAGGTTCTGGAGTTGCAAGTATTGCGCACGCATGTGATTCCGAGAACAACACATCATCCGCGCGAAGATTGGCACCAATTGCACTAGTATCGACCTGTGCGCCTTTTGTATCACACATCTCACAAAGTGCAACAGCCAATCCGCCAAGGGATACATCGTGTGCAGCAGTGACCTTGCCGCTTCTGACAACATCGATGATCTTGTCCACGATCGTATCGGCATTTTCGGGAACTGTCGGAACATGTCCATTTGTTCCCTTGTTCATTATATTGTAGTATTCCGAACCACCAAGTTCATCGCGGATATCGCCGACAAAGATGACCGCGTCACCTTCATTAACAAAAGATGATGGTGGGGCGATCGTCACATCTTCCACAACACCAACCATACCTATGGATGGAGTTGGCAGGATCGCCGTATTGAACTCTCCGCTCTCATTATAAAGTGAAACATTGCCGCCCACGACCGGAATGTCCAATTCGCGCGCGCCGTCTCCAAGTCCGAGTATCCCGTGTTTGAATTGCCAATAGATATCAGGTCTCTCAGGGTTTCCAAAGTTCAAACAGTCCACGATCGCCACGCCTCGCGCGCCTTTTACTGCAAGGTTCATGGCATTTTCATAGATCGTGCCTTTTGCTCCCTTGTATGGGTCAAGCAAAGTGTGGCGCGGGTTGCAGCCACATGAAAGCACAAGTCCGGTTGTATCGGTAATACGAAGCACTCCTGCATCTTCGCCAGGTTTTACAACAGTCCGAACCTGAACCTCATGGTCGTACTGCCTGTATATCCAGTCTTTTGATGCAATGTTATGCGATGAAAGAACATCCAGCACTGCCTGTTTCAAGTCCGCAGGAGGATTGGGCTTTTCGCCAATATCACGTGGTTGTGGCTTCTCGGACGGACGTTCGAATGTTGGCGCACCCTCATTTAAGAAAATAATAGGCATATCTGCTACGATCTCGCCTTCAAACTCAACCGTGTAATACTTTCTTTCTGTCAATTCACCGATCAAACTTACATTGAGGTCATACTTTTTAGCAATCTCAAATACAGCATCAACATCATCTGGTTCGACTTCAAGAACCATACGCTCCTGCGATTCAGCGATAAGTATCTCGTATGGTGTCATATTGGTTTCACGAAGTATCACATTATCGGCAATGATATGAATGCCTAAGTTTCCTTTCGATGCCATCTCAGAACTCGCACCTGCAAGCCCTGCTGCACCAAGGTCCCTGCATGCCTTTACATAGCCTTTTTTGATAACTTCAAGCGTGGCTTCAATGACCAGTTTTTCTGTGAACGGGTCACCTACCTGAATACTTGGGCGGTCTTCCGCTTCTGAACTTTCTGATAGGTCCCGCGATGCAAATGACGCGCCACCCAACCCGTCGCGCCCTGTTGTGGAACCCATAAGCACGACCTTGTTGCCCGCTTTTTGTGCGCAGGCTGTCACAACATCTTCCTCGCGCGCCAATCCTATACAGACCACATTCACAAGTGGGTTTCCACTATACGATTCGTCAAAGTACGCCTCACCGCGCACAACAGGTACACCAATGCAGTTACCGTATCCTGCAATGCCTTCGATAATATGTTCAAAAAGGTAGAGGTTTTTGGGGCTGTCAAGAGGTCCAAAGTACAACGGGTCCATGAGCGCTATCGGGCGCGCACCCATTGAAATAATATCGCGCACGATCCCTCCAACTCCGGTGGCTGCGCCGTTATTGGGGTCAACATATGAAGGATGGTTGTGGCTTTCCATGCCTATAGCAAGCACCCAGCCGTCGCCGATCTTGATTATGGCAGCATCATCACCCGGACCTATGATCACGCGGTCGCCTGTTGATGTGAATGTCCGAAGCAGTGGTGCACTTGAACGATATGAGCAGTGCTCGCTCCATAGATTCAAAAAACAGCCCTGTTCAACCAGATTCGGTTCTCTTCCCATTTCCTTTGTTATGATATTTAGGTCATCTTCAGGTAACATTAATGCGCCTCGTATTGATTAAAAAATGTGATTGGTATTGCTACCACTAAAAGCATCTGTAGTTAAATAAACATTTCTCAGTGATGGCAATGATCAATATGCTACAGCTTTACTTGACATTTTTGATGTGGATACAATCAACTATGGTTAAATCATCAAAATGTGAGAAAATGGCAGAAGAAATTACTGAACATACGTAGATTTGGAGTGAACTTTTGACGTTTAAGTGCGTAGGCCACGAAATTTAAAGCACGACCAAAATTTTGCACGATCGCAAAAGTCATCCTTGTGATAAAAATGCCATAGTATATCGATTCCATAAATAATATTGTCATAAGGCCGCAAAAGCGAAAGGCATATTAATATGTTTTGATGTAGTACAGTAACTGCTTAATGGAATTATATTTTCAATACAAATATGGGGTGCATTTATTCATATAAATATAGAACCTATTGGCATTATCAAAAAAGCTGGTAAATATACTGAAATCTTAATCTATTCTGATTTTGAGCAAATTGTCAAAAATACGATTTCCAAACTCGGCAAGAGTATGGAAAGCGATCAAAAACTGCTGATAATTCACAAAAATAATGGCAAAAATGGCGGCCATCAGGTACAGGTGACAAAGACAACACTGATTGAGCGCGCAGGAAACATACTTAAAGTCGGAAAGATCAATGCAAATGATGATTCTGTCATTGATGTCAGACTTGATTTTGATGAAACGGCGATAGCACAATAAATATTTCAACAACTTATTTTACATATGACGTTCCTTTTCAATAACTATGGGTGCCGATATCGGAGATTTACTTGAAAAAAGAAATGTTGAGTTATCAGACTTATCTCACAAAGTGGTGGCTATTGACGCATATAATATACTTTATCAATTCCTTAGCATCATACGCCAGCGTGACGGAACGCCACTAAAGGATTCACACGGAAATATCACATCCCATCTATCCGGCATCCTGTACCGTATGACTAATCTGGTCGAGAGCGGAATCAAACCTGTTTTTGTATTTGACGGTAAGCCTCCGGAAATGAAATTTCAGACACTCGGAAAACGTAAAGAGGTGCGTGAGAATGCGCGTGAAAAATGGGATGAAGCAAAAGAAAAAGGTCTTGCCGAAGAAGCATTCAAATATGCACAGGCATCTGCAAAGGTTAATGATGATATCGTAAATGATGCAAAACACCTGCTGCAACTTATGGGCATCCCATATGTTCAGGCACCTTCCGAAGGCGAGGCGCAGGCTGCCTATATGGTGCAAAAGGGAGATGCGGACCTTGTGGGCTCGCAGGACTATGATGCAATGCTCTTTGGTGCGCCTGATGTTGTGAGAAATCTTACGATAACAGGAAAGAGAAAAATGCCGCGTAAAAACATCTATGTGGATGTGAAACCCGAAGTTGTCAATCTTGATGAAAGCCTGCAAATCCTTGGGGTTAAGAGGTCGCAGTTGATCGATATTGCAATTTGTGTGGGCACGGATTATAATTCAGGACTTGATGGGATCGGTCCTAAAAAAGCGATTAAGCTGATTAAAGAACACAAAAATATTGAAGTCGCACTTGAAGATATTGACAAATCTATTGATGACCTCGATGAGGTAAAAGAGCTTTTCCTACACCCATCTGTGACGGATGAATACACTCTTGAATGGAAGGATCCGAACAAGGAAAAGTTGATAGAGTTTTTGTGCGGCGAACACGATTTTTCAGAAGAACGTATCAGTAAAGCAGCCGATCGGCTTGAAGCAGCATCCGGCAGTCGGCGGCAAAAGACACTGGACCAGTGGTTTTGAAACGAGAACATTTTTTTATATTCGACGAGTATCAATGATATCTACGAATCTAAGGTATCCACCCATTCTGAGGTTTGATCATCAAACGTACCTCTGAGATATCAATTTCCTGTATTTGGTCTGAGTTTTAAACTCAATCTCTGGATTGCAGTTTTCAGGCAATATAACTAATATAAAACCGATAGCAGATGCCACACACAAAGTTAGAATAAATATATTATTAAATTTATCTAACAGCGTATGTTTTATATAGCAAGGCTTATATAAATCATTTTAGAGGCCGTCCGGTCTCACCGATTAGTAAAAAATTTGGGTTTTACTATCGGGATTATTTGGGGTTGAAAAGTGTATTTTATGCGGTGCTGAGTTAGCATTAGCCATGTGCAAATTCTTGAATCTCGATTTTTAGATGCCTTTACTTCAAAATGGAGAGTGACAATATGCCCGAGAGAAAGAAAGAAAGAAGTAAAACGAAAAGTGCCAAAATAAAGGCAAGAGTAGAAGGAATAAAAAAGTCATCGTTACCTTTGAAGGCTGTAATCTACACAGAAGAAAAGGAAGGGATGCGCGTACTTTCTGAGACAAAGATCCGTGAAGATGAATTTGAATTGGATCTTGGAATGGATGCAGATGATATGCCTGAGAGTGCGAAGATCGTTATAGTGCCTGAGGAAATTGAATATAAAAGCCATATTCGCAGAATTGCAGAATCCGAAATGGCTTCTACAGCTACTATTGACAAAACAACACTCTTGTCCAGAGAAGGTGTGCTATCGGCCAAAGATCTTTCTATAAAACCAGTGGACAGCATCGTGAACCTCTGGAAACTCAAGCACAAGGTTTGTGGAAGAGTATTCAAAACGGACCCTGTAACCGGTGAAAAGTGTCCTGTTCCAGGTGCTACTGTAACTGTATTCGATGTTGACCTGAACCTATTTTGGTGGCACCCGTATCCAGGTCCATGGGGATGGTTGTATCCACACAAGCTTCACCGCAGGGAAGAGATTGGCAAGACTACTACAGACAAATGCGGTTATTTCTGCCTGAAGATACCATATTTCGATATCGACGCTGTATTGCGGTGGAGACGGCGTTTCCGGTGTATGTGGGAAATACTGAAACCTCCGACAATACTGGATGCTCTGGATCTGGGTGTCAAACCGGATATCAGATATTATCCTGAACTGGAAACCCTGCCTGAGATGAAGGTGAAACCAAGGCCGGGACCTATCCCTGATCCAGGACCTATGCTACATGAGATGGTGCTTAGGAAGTCACTGGAAAATGCAGAATCCGTGACGGAAATGCCGGCAATGGAGTACAGTAAAACAAAGAGTAGCCTGGCAATGAAGGAATTGTTCACAAAGCACAGGTTCGAGGAAACCAGGCAGAACCTGTTTGAGAGAAAGGCATTATTTGATCCGGTGGATACCCAGGAAATGTCCATACTGGAGCAGCCGGCATTCCCTCATTCAATAGCTGCACCCCAGCTTCCGGATGATGAGGCACTCATGGAGATGGTCAGTGGTGAGGTGGCAGGAGACGCCATAAGTGAAATTCGTATGGTTAAACCTTTGGTCAGGCTGTTACACTGTTGGCCTGAGGTCGTGCCGGAGTGGAAACTCTTCCTGGATATCCCGGACATCGTTTTCAAGGTGGAGCAGGATATTGATGCAGACGGCAATCTTGAAACCATCTATAACGAAGGATTCTTTGATGTGAACTGGAATTTGAGTGAATCTACAACCAATGTACAGATCGAAGCTTTGCCAAATGCTATTTGTGTGCCCTGTGGCACTGCATACAAGCCATGTACCACTGCGGGCATCGTAGGTATCAATGATATGCCTCTTGATCCTGCATATCAAGACGCTGTGGGGTATTTTACCCGCGTCAATCGGCCGCGCCAGCCTATTCCACATCCACCGTTTGTGATTCGACCACCGGCAGAGTCACCTTTGTGCAAGACGCTGCGTATCGTGGGATGCCCGGACTATGGCCATGCAGCCTATTATAAGGTATTCTACAAATACGAAGGAGGACCTGAGACACATTTCACTGAATCATGGTATGTGTATGATATCAGTGCGGCTACATCCCACCATGTGGTGCCTGATGCCAGTGGGTTCTATCCGGTGCTGACGCCACCAGATAACTACTTCCCGTATCATACTCTGATAAACTGGCGTAGTCACAATTATCCGGATGGTAAGTATGAGCTGAGACTTGCCCTGTACGATGGTGCACACAATCCTATTGGTGCCCCGTTGCCTCCTGTAAAAGTGGTGATCGACAATGCCAAACCAGCACCTGTGGATTTCCTGAAACTGGAATACAGGGAAGGTGTAGGAGTATGGAAAGAAACACCTCTGCATTGCCCCATAATAAAGCGCACTCCCGGTGCTGATGTGGAACTTCGGGTAAGATATAATGTGGCAGCAACGCACCTGAAGGATATCTATATCCGCTTTAGTGGTTGTGACGGCTACATAGGAGATGAAGGCTATTGGCATCAGAATGTCTCGGACAACAACAAGACCCTGGACTGGAAGACTACCTTACTGGGAACAAAGCATGAAGGAGGCTATCACTTCTACCTTGAAGGACGCAGCCGTGCTTTTAACGCCACAGGTGGACTGGCTTCCAACTGGTACTTTGACCCGTTGCACATCTGGAGGGGAAAAGTGTTGAATGTGGTAATTCTGGACAACAACGCCCCCTGATGGGGGTCCTCTTTTATTTTTTTGTAACTATTCAGCCATCCTTAAGACTGGACACCGATGGCGAATTTATGAAATTTGATGTGGGATTACATGGCAAAAATGGATGTTATTTCCAGACGTTAGATTGACGCCATAGCATTTATTGCTAATTTGTATCTCATAAAAACACAATTGTTCGACATTATTAATTGTTCAAGAAAAAGATTTCTTTTTGAGATTTACCCGTGGAAAGTGCGAGAAAACAAAGATATTTTGCTATCAAAATTGCTTGAAAATAATAACGGTATAATGTGCAAATAGATTGATTTACACAGTTATTCAATAATTCAATGTCGTTTTGATTATTATAAAGGTAGATGTTTTCCCAAATATCCAATTACGATTTTGCCATCATCGATAATAAAATGTACTCTTTTTGCTCCCGAGAAATTTTTAATATGATGGGCGAAAAAGCGCCGTTTCCCATCATACATCTTCATCCTGTAGCGTTCGAGTTTCCTATTATTCTTTACGGTAGAACTTTCATCAGTTATCTCAAGATCAGTTTCAGATATAACATGGTGATATGAAACCTGATCACCCACTCTTTCAACTACTTCATTTAACTTCTTACATGCATACCATATTTCACCTAAAAATACTGGAGAATGCTCATTTTTTATTTGTTTTGAGGCATCATTTGTAAAAATAATATTAGGAAATTCTCCCTTTAGCCTTTTTTCAATATCATCACTACTTAAAGCCTGCTTCCTGCGCTCTTCTAAGATTTCCCCAAAATATATATCCCAATGTTCTCTAGTAGTGACATTACTGACTTTTATATCATTGCTCACTAATTCTTCACATTCCAATAAAAAGAAAGGTTCATTCCACATTTCATCAGAACCAAAGCTAAAAGCCAACTGTTTAAGCAGGTATGCTGCTCCAAGAAGTTTAACCGAATTACCATTATAATAAAATTTAGAAACATCAGGACCTTGAATGTCTTCCATCCTGAGTTCCGGACGTTCAATTGATTGAATCAATGATTTTACTCTGGTAGCATAATCTCTGGATTGTTCATTTATCCAACTGCGAATTGTCCTACCCTCGAATGTTGGGATTTCATACCAATTTGGATCGACATTATTAGAGATTAGAATTTGCTTAAAATCACGATTCATTGCTTCTTTGTAGACGTCAAAGAATTGATTTAAGCACCTATCTTCAATATCTCTTGCAATGGGCAAAGAATGTTCGTTTAGAATAAAATATTCCATTATTTAAGCATCCAGAAGTTTGTCTAATTGAATATCCCATTCATCAAAGAAACCTTGAGGCCATTCGTCAAGGCGACCTTTTTCATCCAAGTATGGAGTTGTTATTGTTGCATGTTGTTTCAATTCTTCATCTTTTGCAAAATACAGCAGTGATATGTTGTCTTTCGATATCCCCTTGTTAGCAACTGCCACCCTTACCCCATTGAGAAGATGGTCGCTATGAGTTTCTACTAAAATCTGTACACCAGATTCAGCAACTAATGAGATCAATTTACCCATTGTTGATTGCCCGGCAGGGTGTAGATGAGCTTCAGGATTCTCTATAATCAATAAATCCCCTGCCTTTGCAGATAATAAAGCAGTTACTACTGGAAGTACATATGTCAATCCAAAACCAACATTTATAGGAGTGAATTTATCTGTGGAACCATTTTCGGCTATAAATTCATAAGTGAGACTTACATTGTTTATCTCCTCTATAATATTTGTCCCAATTTTAATGCCTCCAGACATTTCTGACATCCAAGCATTCACCTGCTTAAGTAAAGTGTTCGAAGATGATGGAGGATGGCACAATTTATTATTAACTTCCAAGTTCTCATTTTCAGCTAAAAAATGGGGCGTATATTCACCTTTTATCCCTAAACTCTTTAGTATATTAACATGATAATCTGAAACGGGGTAGGCAACCTGCGGAATTATCCTATCGGCAGATAAATATGTCAATTTATTATTGAACAGTGCTTTTTCAAGTAAAAACTTACCTGTGTATTCATCACATTTATCTTTTAAAAGTGGCTGTAAATCAGATTTTGCGACATATTCATATTTGAGGTTAAGACAAAAATTATCTTCCCAATCAATCATAAATTGAAAACATTCTTCATTCGTATCATTGCTGAGAGCGTCTTTTCCTTTGCCTATCTTTATGTAATCTCCTTGTAAAAGAAGTCCTGATTCTAAAAGTGTTCCCTTTTCATAAGATTGCCGAAGTAAAAGCAAGACCTGTATTAAAGATGACTTACCTACATTGTTTTTACCTGCAATTAAAGTAAGATTATTTAGAACAAAATCAATGTCATTGAGACTTTTGAAATTCCTTACATATATGTTTGATATCATGCTATATACCTATTGATTACAGTTGATATTTCGGTGAAACGATAAACAACATTTGCAGAATCTGTAGTCGAAATTGTTATTGATGAATAAAATTTACTGTCTTCGAATAATTGCTTAAAAGATTCCACGAAATCCTTCTTGTTTTCAAGTAAAACCTGACGATCATTTTCTGATAATTTAGAAAAAAGAACCGTTATGCCTTCAAAAAGAGCACGGTTTAACACCTTACTTTTATTATCTTTCACCAATGATTTTCTAAAAGCATTGTCTCCAAAAATATCATAAGATAAATTGAGTGCTTTGAGTATATCTGTGCGTAAAGAGTTCAATTTCTCAGGTTCAGCATAACCTAACTGTTCCATTGCATTATTTAGGAGACTAATCATGGGAGCTTTGTAGTCTTTATAAGTTGTAAGTTTGAGAGCCATAAAGCGTAAAACTAGTTCTTTATCAAGCATCCTTTTTCCTGAAACTCTTCCAACTTTCTGAAAAATATCGGTTTCAGTTATTTCTTTTAAAAATTTCGAAGCTTGACCATCATTTACACCCTGACTAATTGCATGACGTATTTCCTGTGGATTTAATTTTACTCCTCCAGTATTAATTCTATTGAACAAACTGAATTTAACATTGGAAGGAGTTCCAGGTTTTATTAGGTACATGGTCACTTGTGCTTCGTCAATGCGACGTTGCATATTTCGTGGCAAGTCATCAAAAGTTTTGTTGTTAAATTGTGTGAGAAACTCAAGATTATTCAATTTCATCTTTTTGTCAACAACAAAACTTTTGATGATAGATAAACGCTGCAAACCATCAACAACTTGCCATTTATCTTCATTTGATGCATCAAAATAGAAGGCAGGCAAAGGAAAACGGATTAATAATGACTCAATAAGACGACTTTTAAATGTGGGATTCCACAGATTTTGTTCCCTTTGAAAGTTTGGCTGTAAATCAATTTCTTCATGGCTTAATCTTTTTATAAGCGTATCTAAAGTTGATTGAACGGCCTGAATATCAATCTGTGAAGGATTAAATGGTTCTTCAAGATCGGTAAATTCATTTTGTAGGTCTTTTTCCTCTTCTTCATCAAAATCTTGAGATTCGCTAATTTCCCCGTTGCTTTCTTCAAGATTACTATCAATATGGGCCATGTTCTAATCTCTATTGATTACTGCAACACTTATAAATTATTCTCTACTCCAATCATTTAACCTCTACTTCCCCACTCCTCAATGTGGGCAAAAGGATATCTCGTAGCTTTACCAGTACTACTATTTAAAATGCGACATGCAATTAAAAATCTCTTCATCGATACCAAATTGTCTAACGGTGTGGCAATTTCTACACTGGCATACAGCTCATACAACTATGGTTAACAAGGTGCTCTGACATACCTATGAGTAAGTATGCTCAAATTACCTGAAAATCTTGGATAAACCTTATAGTCTAACTAAAACATTATACCCCCAATATGAAACAGGAAATGACAAGTGCCGATGTGGCTGCTCTTGTATCGGAGTTTACCGAAGGTGAACACTCACTACACGATGCGAAGATCGGCAAGATATACCAGCCCGTGCCCGATGAAATTCGGATAAGCCTTTTCCTCTTTGGCAGAGGCAGGCACAATCTCGTGATCGAAGCTGGAAAACGGGCACATATGAGTGAACATATTCGTCCAAGCCCCAAAATGCCGCATTCATTTCCAATGCTGCTCCGGAAACACATACTCGGCGGTCGCATCACCTTTGCGAAACAGTATGACTTTGACAGGATAATCGAATTTGGGATAATACGTGGCGGTATTGAAACAATTCTTGTTGCAGAACTCTTCTCACAAGGCAACATTGTGTTGCTTGACAATGAACGTAAGATCATACTCCCCATGAGACCTATTACATTCAGGGGACGAAGGATACGAAGCGGAGAGATTTACGAATATCCGGAAGCGAAGATAAGTCCACTGGATGCCAGTGAAGATGAACTTGCAGATGCATTTTCATCATCTGATTCCAATGTGGTGCGAACGATCGCAAATCGTTTCAATCTCGGTGGAGTGTTTGCAGAAGAAGTCTGCCTGCGCAGTGGTGTTGATAAGAACAAGGGTGCGAAAGACATATCCTCACAGGATGTTTCTGCAATTCATGGTTCATTGAAAGATGTATTCTCGCCACTGTTGTCAGGGGAACTTAAACCGCAGATAATCAAAAAAGAGGTCAATGGAGAGCTGGAACCTCATAATGTGATTCCATTCGAACTTGAACAATACCAAAATTCAGAGAAACAGTATTTCGACTCATTCAACGGAGCACTGGACGAATTTTTCGGCAAACTCTCAGCCGAATCTGTGGTCGAGCAGGTACAAGTGGTCAAGAAAGAGAAAGTAAACATATTTGAGCGAAGGTTGCAACAGCAGCAAACTGCGATCAAGAAGTTTGAAACCAATTCAGAAAAATTCACGGCAATTGCAGAACAGGTATATGCTCATTACCAACCAATCGAGGAGTTACTGGAAGTTCTAAACAGTGCCCGGAAAAAAGGGTATTCATGGAGTGAGATCAAGTCGATATTAAAGCAGGCAAAGGATACACTCCCGGCTGCAAAGATGATCGTGAGTATCAATTCTGCTGAAGGTACGATCGTTGTTGACCTTGAAGGCAAAAATGCGACGATCGACATACGCAAGACAGTTGCGCAAAATGCGCAGGTCTATTACGAAAAAACGAAAAAACTAACGAAAAAGAGGGATGGAGCTCTTATTGCCATTGAGCATACAAAGCTTGCAATGAAGAAGAAGGAGAAAAAAGCACCAAAACGGCGAAAGGTCATACGCAAGAAACACTGGTACGATCGCTTCAGGTGGTTTGTATCATCCGACGGATTCCTTGTTGTCGGTGGGCGAAATGCCGATACCAATGAGGAAATTGTGAGTAAATATATGGAAAAACGCGATATCGCATTCCATACCCAAACACCAGGTGCCCCGATGACAGTTATCAGGACAGAGGGCAAGGAAGTACCTGAAACCACATTACAGGAAGCAGCACAATTTGTTGTTTCGTATTCAAGTGTCTGGAAATCGGGACAATTCAATGGTGACTGCTACTGGATCAAGCCCGAACAGGTGTCAAAGACGCCTGAATCAGGCGAGTTCCTGAACAAAGGTTCATTTGTGATACGTGGCGAGCGAAATTATTACAGGGATGTGCAGGTCGGAGTTGCAATCGGGCTCGAACTTACCGGAGAGACACGGGTCATCGGTGGTCCGGTGTCTGCTGTGCGAAACCATGCAAAACACGTTATCGAAGTCGTTCCGGGGAAATTCAACCAGAACGACATATCTAAAAAGATATCCCGCATTTATGTTGATGAACTTAAGGATGTGCAGTTTGTAAAGCAGATAGCATCGCCTGACCTTATTGCTATTATGCTTCCTCCGGGTGAGTCGGATATTAAGGAATGAAATGCAGCTGTTTCCAGTTACTTGTAGTCATATAAGGTGTCAATTATGAGAGTCACAAAAAGGTATTTGAAAGGTAATGAAGGCGAAATTGCCCTTACTCCTGAAACCCTTGATGACCTGTGGCACCTGAAGTACATTATTGAAAAAGGCGACCTTGTTTTTTCAGTCACAAAACGGAAGGCAGAAGGTTCGACCGACAAACTGCGACCTGAAAAAATTGAAAAAAAGACAGTCAGGCTTGGAATCAGGGTTGAGGATGTGGAATTCCATAAATTTTCCAACCGCTTGCGGGTTCATGGTACAATAGAACACGGCATGGATGTGAGTTCATACCATACACTGAACATTGAGGATGGGGTGAACCTGTCCATCAACAAAATATGGAAAAAGGACCAACTCGAAAGAGTGAACGAGGCTGAAGCTGCCGCCAAACGACCAAAGGTCGTTATTGTGGGTATCGAGGAAGGCGATGCCGACATCGGACTTGTTAGACATTACGGTATCGAAATATATTCACATATCACACAATCCTCAGGAAAAGGCGAAGGGACACTGCGCGAGGTTTTTTTCAAAAGCATACTCGACCAGTTGAAATATGCTGCCTCGGAATCCGAATCAATTGTGGTAGCAGGACCCGGGTTTACAAAAGAGGATTTTATGAAGTACCTTCGAACTCATGAAAAGGAGATGGCAGAAGGAGTGCTGACAGAGGACACGTCATCCATCGGCATGTCCGGTTTTCAGGAAGTCCTGCGGCGCGGTGCTGTTGACCGGATCATGGAAGAATCAAGGATCGCAAGGGAATCGTCACTTATGGAAGCACTGTTAAAGGAGGTTGCACTGGACGGAAAAGCAGCTTATGGTCTTGATGAAGTAAAAAAAGCCCTTGATTATGGTGCGATCGAGACACTTTTAGTTGCGGACGAGATGCTGAGACTTGAGCGCGAAAAAGGGAATATTGATCCACTGCTGATGGCTGTGGAACATGCACAGGGAAAGGTTGTGGTTTTCAGTACGGAGTTCGAGCCGGGGAAGAAACTGCATGCGCTTGGTGGAATTGCGGCGATTTTGAGATATAAGATATAAAGAAAAGAAAAGAACTGTTTGATAAAACAAAACTTTTTTACAGTTGTTTTATATATAAAAATGCACATACATCGCATCAGACAAAAACCAAAGAGAGCCGTACAAAAATATGCTTGACCTGCTAAAAACATCACTGACAGAAGCCCCAATAATCAAAAGGGGGGAATATTACTATTTCATACACCCAATATCTGACGGAGTGCCCATACTCAATCCTGAGTTGATAGGTGAAGTATCAGACCATATTTTGGAAATTGCAAACACAGACGTGGACCGAATACTCACAGTGGAAGCCATGGGAATCCCGATCGCAACCGCACTTTCGTTAAAGACGGGGATACCGCTATCTATCGTCAGAAAGAGAAAGTATGAACTCGATGGTGAAGTGAAACTTTCACAGAGTACCGGATATTCCAAGGGAGAGTTGTACATCAACGGGATTTTCAAAGGTGACCGTGTGCTGATCGTGGATGATGTTATCAGTACCGGAGGAACACTTTATGCTCTTGTGAAAGCCTTGCAGGATATTGGTGCGATAATATGTGGCATATTTGTCGTGATCGAACGTGGGGATGGTTCATCCAGACTGGCAGAATTGGGCATTGACGTTACTACACTTATTAAAATTGATGTAGACGCTAACGGAGTATCTATTATAGGTGAGTAATATGACTGATGGCGAAGTATTTGATTTCCAGATAGACCGTATTATAGATATAATAACCAAAAGCGGTGCAGAAATTGTTGGGCTTCAGTTTCCTGAGGGATTTAAAAGACGGTCGCCGCAGATATCTTCAATGATCGAAGATGCGACCGGTGTCAGGACCATTATATCGGGAAACCCCTGTTTTGGTGCTTGTGATCTTGATTCTGCTCTCATAGACAATGTGGATATCCTGTTCCATTTTGGTCATGCAGAACTTGATGATAAAAAGTTGAGTGAAAAAGTATATTTTATTGAAGCACGGTCAGATATAGATGTGACTGCTGTGGCTCAAAAAGCATTGCAAAGCCTGCGTGGACAGGTTATAGGATTAATCACAACAGTCCAGCATGTGCATAAACTTGTGGGAGTGCGAGCGATTCTGGAACAGAATGGTAAAACATGTATAATCAGTGAAGGGGACAGTAAAATTGCATACCCGGGACAGGTTCTTGGCTGCAATTTTTCAGCGGCCCGTGTTGAAGGTATAGGGAAAGAGAAGTGCGATGAGTATTTGTACATCGGAAGTGGAGATTTTCATCCGCTTGGGGTTACTCTTGCAACAAAAAAACGTGTGGTTATTGCAGACCCTCTTATGAATGAGGTGCGTGAAGCAGACCGGACACTGATAATGCGCCAGCGCAGTGCAGTTATTGGAAAATCGTATGATGCAAATGTTTTTGGGATTATTGTGTCCACCAAGAACGGACAGAATCGTATGGAACTTGCAAACCAGTTGAAGGAACTTGCAAAGAAACACAAAAAGGATGCATACATATTTTCAATGGATCTTATCACTCCTGACCAACTTTTACAATTCAAGGTTGATGCGTTTGTAAACACTGCATGTCCAAGACTGGCGGTTGACGAAGTTGGACGATTCCATGCTCCTATGCTCATGCCACAGGAATTTGAGATCGTGATCGGTGAGAGAGAATGGGATAACATCGTATTCGATGAGATATTAGGGGATTAGAGTAATACGATGAAACAGCGAAAACTTGAGATCTTACTCGAAAAAGTTGAGGGTTTTGATTCACCAAATGTCAGGCTTGAGCAGTATGCAACCCCTGCAATACTTGCTGCGGAGATGTTGCATTTTGCATACATGAATGGAGATCTTGCGGATACTGTGTATGACCTTGGATGCGGTACCGGAATACTTGCGATCGGTGCAAAATTGCTTGGTGCGGAAAAGGTGGTTGGTTTTGATTCGGATGAAAAGGCGCTGGAGATTGCAAGGGATAATGCAAAAAAGATGAAGGTTGATGTTGAATTTGAATGCTGCGACATATCGGACATCAAAGGAAATGCGCATGCTGTGGTCATGAATCCGCCTTTTGGGGCACAAGCGAAGGGGAGTGATAGACCGTTTATTTTAACTGCATTGAGAACAAGTGAGGTCACATATTCCATTCATAATTGTGGAAGTCATGATTTTATCCAAAAGTTCATTAGTCCTGCCATCATTACAGAGTGGTATAAAACTTCATTCTTAATGAAACGAACATTTAAATTCCATAAAAAAGATGTGGAACAGATTGAAGTGGAAATATACCAGATTATGCGACAATAGGACAATGGTCCAATGCTGAATGAATTCATAATTGTTTCATAATTGTGACTTACCAACTAACACTATAATCTAACTTAACTTTACATTTAACGTTGATAAGAGGGATTATCATTAGAATAAGAAAGAAAACTTCAAGAAGGAAGATAAAAAGCGCCGAAGAAGTTGAAGATTTGGAAGAAGGCGAAGCAGAACTTGTAGAGATGCCAAAGAGTGATGATACAACAGAGGTTGTGGCAGAGGTAAAAGAGACTGATTCCAAAAAGCCAGGGAAATATAAAAATGAGAAGCCAGGGAATGTTGATACGATGAAAGCTGAACAAAGTTTAAAGAATGATGAGGAACCGGATGCTATTGAAGACACGGTGTTCGTGTTACCGGGTGCTCTTATCGGTACAAATGAGGAGTTTACAGCAGGTTCGGAAACATTCGTCCGTGGTGGAGATATATTCTCACTTGTTACAGGTACTGTGAGGGTTGACAATAAAAGACGGATAATTTCTGTTGTTCCAATTATTACCACCCCTCCTGTGATCAAAGAAGGCGATATTGTTGTAGGTGAGATTTTCAATGTTCGTGATTCTATGGTTCTCTTGAGGATAGGGGGAATCAAAGGAGCAGGTGAGAGGGCGTTCCAGGCACCCGTTGCAGCAATACACGTGTCCAATGTAAAAAACGCGTATGTGAAAGATATATCGAAGGAATTTGGAATATTTGACATTATCAAGGCGAAGGTCATAAATCTCGAAAACACGCGACTTTCAACATCGGATGACGAATTGGGTGTCATGAGATCATTATGTCCGGTCTGCCGTACACCTATGGTCAAGGATGCCGGTAAGGATAAACTTAAGTGCCCATCATGTGGCAATATCCAGAGCCGAAAAATAGCATCAGGTTTCGGAACAGGAATTATCTGATTGTAATATATGATTTATAAGGTGATTTTTTATGGAACTAAATATTGTTGATAAATCGGATAACGATATGCATCTTGAGATAAAAGGGGAGAGCCATACCCTTCTCAATATGTTAAAATCAGTACTTCTTGCTGATGAGCGAGTGCATACTGCATCGTATGATATGAAACATGTGACAATAAGTGATCCCATATTGTATGTGATGACAGATGGCGTTGATCCTATTGTTGTTGTTAAGGATGCTCTGTCTACACTTATTGCAGATTGTGATGAGTTCATTTCAGTTTTTAGCAAGGCTGTGGACGTATAATGCACATATACGCCTAGTGATCTAGGCGTTATTCTTTTTTGTTTTATTTTAAATAGGGTTAACTCCTATATCTTTAAAGAGATGATATGGTTTTAAATTTAGACTTAAACTTAGACTAAAACTTAAACTTAAACTCAGCTTGGAATTGAACTTAGACCGGAGTGGAACGATATGGCATATACTATAGATATAATTTCAGCATCAAAAGCGGATGAACATTGGGATGAACTTAAAAAAATGCACAGATTGTTGCTTGAACGTAAAGTAGACATTAATGGGTGTTGCATTAAACTTATTACAGACCAGCCCGGGACTATGGGTACGTTTGATGAGAACTTTTATCATTTTGGGGAGAGAATCCGTTCGCATGGCAGAATATTGGTTTTTGACAATATTGAGATCAATGGCTTTAAGGTGGAGTATGAGCCATTCTCACGAACAGTGTTTATCTGGAATTGTGATTACTACGGTTATGTGAAATCCTTAGCTCTTGCTGTGGCAGGGGATATATTAGAAGATGTGCACAGGTTCTATTCACTTCATGGCGCATGTCTTGAGTACAATGGAAGCGGTGTTGCGATTGTTGCACCGAGTGGGACTGGGAAGACTACGCTTGGATATGGGTTGATGCGCCGGCCACATACCACACTTGTGAGCGATGACTGGTTTTTCGCACGGTTCCAACATGGTGAGGCGGTGTGTATGGCATCTGAGAAGAATGTGTATATCAGGGAAGGTATTGAGGACGATTTTGAGGAATTCAAGCCGATCATGGAGCAGACTGTTCTGGACTCAAAACAAAGAGCAGTCATAAACCTGCGTAATGTGATCGGTGCTGCGAAGATGCATGATAAGACTACGCTTGAGACGTTCTTTACACTTAAAAGAGACACTTCCGAAACACAACTTGTGCAAAGTATGGATGGAGATGAAATGATCGATTATCTTTTGGATAATAATTTTTGTAACCCGCACCTTCTTGTCAATGATGAGAGAAAGCTGGACATTAGGATTAAGTTCTTTGAGAAATTGTTCAAAAAGGTGAATCCATATATTGTGAACACCACTTCTACACCCCAAAAGACAATTGATGCTATGATGGATGTTATAGATTAAAGGATTGTGCATTTGTTTGTCCTGATACTTTAATGTTCAAATGATGGCTGTTAATATTAACAAATGCATATAAATTTAATATATATATACACTTAATGTATATGCACGTATCAAATGTACGATGCATGAGGAAATAAAATGGCACTTGATGATATATCGTTACAAAAATTTGGGTACATTGAACGTAAACCTTTGAATGCTATTAATATTGACCCGCTCCAGAGGGGGGGTATTCTCACTGATGAAGCACGACGTGCACTTGTTCAATGGGGCGACGGGTATTCGGTCTGCGATTTTTGCTTAGGTGTGCTTGATGAGATCAAGACGCCACCAATATTTGATTTTGTGCATGATGCTTTGCCTGAATTTTTGGGCATTGATGAGGTGCGTGTAACCAATGGTGCACGTGAATCAAAATTTGCGGTTATGCATTCAATGGCTAATGAAGGCGATTGGGTTGTGCTCGATAAGTTGGCACATTATACGTCATACGTCGCGGCGCAGCGTGCACATTTGAATGTCAAAGCCGTCCCAAATTCGGGAAATCCTGATTACAAGACAGATCCTGAAGGGTATGCTACTGCGATTGAAGAGGTTATCAGGGAGAGTGGAAAGCCACCTGCACTTGCTCTTTTGACTTATCCTGACGGCAATTACGGTAATCTTGTTGATGCAAAGAAGGTTGCATCGGTTTGTCATGAGTATGATGTCCCGTTGTTGCTCAATGGTGCTTATTCGGTTGGAAAGATGCCAATAAATGCTAAGAAACTTGGCGCAGATTTCATTGTTGGAAGTGGTCATAAATCAATGGCGTCATCGGGTCCGATCGGTGTTCTGGGTGTTAAGGACGAATATGCCGGCATCGTGTTTGAGAAGTCGCCAACCAACAAGTTAAAGGAAATTGAACTTTTGGGATGTACGGCACGCGGTGCTACGATTATGACTATGATAGCATCGTTCCCGACAGTTGTCAAACGAACACAAAACTGGGACAATGAGGTTGCAGATGCACGCTGGTTCTCGGAAAAACTTGAGGGGATGGGACTCATCCAGATCGGCGATAGACCACACAACCATGACCTGATGTTCTTTGAAGCACCGGCCTTATATGAGATATCACAAAGA
This sequence comes from Methanosarcinaceae archaeon, assembly GCA_020793555.1. GTDB lineage: Archaea > Halobacteriota > Methanosarcinia > Methanosarcinales > Methanosarcinaceae > Methanovorans. The sequence continues at coordinate 20,879 of DQIO01000320.1, forward strand.
GTGAAAAAAGGGCGCTATTTCCTGTACAAGGAATTGAAAGCCCGTAATATTCACGGCATCAAGGCAGGTCTTACTAAGTTCTTCAAGTTGAGTACTTATGGTGTTGGACGTGATGATCTTTCGTTTGTGGTTGATTCGTTTGATGAGATTATTAAGAAGTATGAGTGAGTTTAAGCGAGTGCCTGCGGCACTCGTGATATGTTTTTTTTAATTTGAGTTATATTTTCACTTGTCCGAACCGGCAAGACCCCTGAGTTTTTCTATCCAATTTTCTGTTTTAGCAAGCCTTTCATAAAATCGATTTGCTATTATTATCTGCGAATCAACAAGAGGTCCAACTTGCTTGATCCAGACTGAACGTGGATGTGTCTTTACAAAATTCGCTCACCGCTTGACTTGTTCTGTGTGCAATTGCAACGAATCCCGAGATAATTATGTATTTTGCATGTTTTTCCACCACGGTCACAAAATCCCCTGTGAACACCATAGAGAATTGTACGATCTTCAATCTCTTTTTTCATTTGTTCTCCTGCAAATATTATACTTCTGTTAGTTTAAAATGATTTTACATGAGTTTTTTGTCCCAAAACCACAAAAGATATAATCTTAAGATTCCATCAATTAATTAATAAGCAATGTGCGACTGTGGTTTAGTGGTATGACATTGGCTTCCCAAGCCAATAACTCGGGTTCGAATCCCGGCAGCCGCATTTTGTAATTGGGTAATAGGTGTCCTAGTGTCGAGTCAACCATATAATGTAGCGGGATGGAAGAGGTTAAGACAGATACAAAAAACGACGCGACCACACGCGCGAGAGCGCGGCACGTTCCTACGCCATGAACGCAAAATACAAAACCGTTTTTAAGCGGCGTCATATTTGCAGATATGAGAATTGCATTGTTGGATTTGGGGTTATGGGTTTGGCAGCAGTGGAATCCGCCGCCTGCGGCGGAAACTGATGTTCCGTTTTATTTAGTTTAGGTCAATTGCCGTGCCTTTCTTTTTAGCATCGGCACCCACATGTACGCAGCATGTACACACAATTTTCTCGCGGGTGTTCTTAAGTCTGTGCGCTGACGCGCTGTGTAGAAAACTATCGGTTGTTTTGGAGGTTAGAAAATCATGTTAGATAATCTGTGCCCTCCATAATCGACACTTGGAAGTTGACGCGACACTAAAGAAATCATGCTTGAAAATATGATCCTTAATAGTCACCATCAGCACGAAGGTCTAAAAACCCACTTGAACTACTTCAATATGTGAGTCTTTTCCTCACATGGATGCTTTCCTGTCGTGCAAAATTGTTCAAAATATTTGAGCCACTGAGGATATTCTGGCGCGGATTTTACAAAATTAACCAGATTTTTAATCTGTTTTGTCGTAGTTTCATCCAGTTCATGCTCCATTGTGCATGCATCCCTCTCAGCAATTTTTTCAGGCACTTTT
>DQIO01000185.1 GCA_020793555.1 Methanosarcinaceae archaeon
TGTTGTCAAATCTTTTTAAATTTATGTTTTGTTTACTAAGTGTAACAATGACATCATCTGAAAATCCTTTTGAGTTTAGGCGCTTCAGAAAGTCATCATCATAAACATATTTTAAAGTATCGATCGAGTCATCTACATGTTTGGTCACAAATCCAGCAACAGTAAACAGCATATGTGGATGCTTTGCAGAAAAAGTACTGATAGTTTCTCCCACTTTTAATGCATCACCACCCAATGGTATCAAAGCCAGAGCATTCAATAGCATCCCAAGACCATCACCGTTCCAGATAGATGCAGCTATATCCCTGACATCTCCTACGACAACAAAACCACTGAGCATCCAGCCTGACATGTAGTATAAACTATCATGATCATCAGCTCCCCATTCGCCTAAAATCGCACCCAGAACTAGCTCTCTTCCTATCTCAAGGGTACTGTAGCGTTTCTCATAGACAAGCGGATCATGGTCTGGATCATTATTTTCTACTTTGTCGTCAAAACCATCGTAATCAGTATCTGAAACCAATGGATCAGTTCCAATTTCAAGTTCATAACCATCAAATAGTTCATCGTCATCACAATCGTCATTTAATGGACTGGTTCCAAATTCTGCTTCATCCGGATCATTGATCCCATCCGAATCGCTGTCCACCAGTGTCGGATCACTTAGCAATTTGAAAAATGTCCTGCCGTCTACTTCTACAAGCTCTCCCGCTTCTTCACCATCCGACAGCCCATCGCCGTCAGAATCTGGATCGTTAGGATCAGTTTCATACCCGTGCCCGAGCCCGTCCCTGAATCCTTCAGTCTCAGTGACATCCGGAAGGCCGTCACCATCGGTATCAGTGGGCTCGATCACACCCGATATATCCCGGAAGACCTCGGGCAGTTGGTCGGCAGAAGCAACAGGATAGTACTGTCCGCCGGTTGCAGTAGCAATACCGGTGAGAAGCCCGGAGTCAACACTGGATCCCAGACCTATCGTATAGATTGTAATGTTGTTGGCTGCTGCTTGCTGGGTATAATAACTGTTATAAGAACCCTGCCCATCGGTAAGCAGGATCATCATCCTGCCATGTTCTGGATCGCCTGAACTTATCAAATGATTATTTGCCGTACCTACACCAGCACCGATATTTGTTCCGCCTGAAGAATCAAGACTGTTTATCGAAGCGTTTACTGCATTGAAATCATCGGTAAGAGGTCGTATTAGACGTGCAGAACCATCAAAGTCTACAACCCCGGCCTGATCACCTGTGATGAGTGCTCCCACAAAACTTTTGGCTGCTGTCTTACGATAGCCATAGGGATCATTCCAGCTCATGCTGCCGGAACTGTCCATTGTGAACATTGCATCAACATATGTGACATCCGCACCGCCACGTCCAAGGTTCATCTCGGTTTCGAATATTGCATTCCAGTTTGGCACATAGAAAATGGCAAAGGTGGAGAAATGTGAAGTACTTCCAGTTACTTTATGGTTCACCGGATCAATAGTAGACTCGATTTCTACGAAAGTACCAAGAGTCTCATCGAAGTAAAAAATAGATAACTGTGACGGATCATCAACTTTAGAAGGATCGTAAGGTAGAGTGATCTGTGCTGATTCAAATGAATCGTCCAGATTAAAGTCAATTACAGGACCTACCAGGCAAGAAATATTTGTAAAGATCTCCGAGTTTATGTCATTAATCTTTAATTCTTTTGCCAGGTCACCCACTCCAGTGATGGACACCTCAACTCCAAGATCGTCATCAGAATTAGTTGAAATATAAATCTCATCACCATCTGGAATTTCGTCACCATCAGTATCAGGATTTAACGGATCAGTACCCAGGCGCAGTTCACTATCATCTTCCAGACCATCACCATCGGTATCGTTGGTAAGTGGATCCATACCCAGATTTACTTCAAAGCCGTCTTCTAACGAATCTTCATCCGTATCGCTGATAAGTGGGTCTGTACCGTATGTTTGCTCTTGAAGATTGCTAAGTTTATCATTATCAGGATCTTCATCTGCGTCAGGTATTCCATCATTATTCGAATCAACTGATTTGACATCAGTCATCAGGCCCAAACCCATTAGTTCAAAATAGTCAGAAAGACCATCATCATCAGTGTCTTCGGTAAACGGATCGGCTCCTATACGTGATTTCACAAACATAGGCAGTTGGTCGCCCAGCGTTTCAATACCATCTGGAATCCCGTTTCCGGCTTCATTTTCAGGTGTAAGTGTTGAATCTGAATCAGGATTTTGCGGATCAAATCCCAGTATCTGTTCATGAGATTCAGGCAACATATCTCCATCCAACAGAAGCGTGGCTGATCTGATCCTCCCAATTCGATCTACTGCAGTGATTGTGATGTTATTGATATCAACTAAATCTACAATTGTCGAAAAATGCCCATTTTCTAAAGGTAAGGTAAATGAATCGCCATTATGGGTCAAAGTAATATCAGAAGTAATTAATATGTCAGCTGTACCAGAAACTATAATGGATTCATTTGATGCAGTATCATCAAATGGAGAATTTATAATAATCCACGGTGATTCGTCCTCAATCCAGTGGGTTATATAGCTCCCGGGAATGCCCCTCATTTCGATTTCTAATTCATTAATAGGAAGAACTTCGATTTGTCTTTGCAGTAGATTCGCTTTTTGGCTAAAATCATTAGTCTTGAATATTTGATTACCATTCAAAAAGACTAAAGAGCTACTGCTGAGATTATTCACACCATCTCCGTTTTCAATAAACAATGTATGATTTGTATTGAAGTCATCTATTGAAAAATTATCAATTGTATAATCAGGCCCTCTACCGATTCGGTCAACTTTAACCGGACCATAAACAATGGAAGCTGTTACTACAGGACTTAAAAGAGAGATCAGAATCATTGCTGTAATCATTATCGATGTAATTTTATTTTTCATATATATATACCACCCAATTGTATAATTATCAAAATTATACAATTTGTTAGGTGATTCATCAGGTATTTAAAACTTGCGTATTTGTTCAACGGTTTTGATATTTTTTAATATGTTTTAGATGAAATGATTCATAGCAAATAATAAAAAGTCTGAGGGTATGTCACTAAGATTAAAGTGCCATTGGCTCAGTTAATAAGTATCCTCTCTAAAGTGTATTAATTTTCATATACACAATTAATTTCGTGTAACATGTCGCTTATATAGAGAAGTACTACCCACTTTTTGCATTGTTGATGATAATTTAAAACTAATGGAAACATTTCTAGCAAAAACAATTGTTTTTTTCTAAATTGTGTATATACAATTCTATATATAGAATACAAATATATTTTAACTCGCACCATATAAATAATTAAAAAGTTGAAATAATTTTTAGAATGTACCATAGTTACTACTCATCAACCAGTTTTAAACGTCCAGACCTCTAATTTCACTTACACACAGCCGACATTTACCATCGGTATCGGAACGCAATTGTCCCAATTATTGAATAGGGGAGTATGTGGATCCAAAATCAGAGTGATCTTTTCAACAAATGTTGGGGATTCGGACATTATGCAGGCACATTCAACGTCATCGGCGGTCATAAAATCCCTACATCGTCTAATAAAACCAAAATTGTGAGTGGCAATTAAAGAAAATACATTATGTATGGGAAATATAACAACCATTGTTTCAAATCTACATTGTGCTTGAAATTAATTTTCATATACACAATTTGTTAAGTGTATCATGTAGTATATAAGAGATATATTATTCACTTTTTCAGCATTGTTGTTGAAAAATAATAATTGATAGAATTATTTCTAACAGGAACATATATTTTCATATAAATTGTGTATATACAATTCCATATATAGAACATAAATTTATTTTTACACGCTCTATATAAATGATTTAGAAACGGAAGCATTTTTTTGAATGCACCATAGTTACCACTCACCCATCACTTTATTGCAAGTGTGGTGGCGTTTGGCATATGGTATAAATATGACTAATTGATATATAAATGTTGTTGGTATTATTAGACATATAGATTTAATGGTTAAGTTGTTGCCATAATGTCCACGGCACGAACGACGTGGGCGGCAGTACACGTTCGTTTTTCGCTCGCTTTCGTGCACCCTTGAAACATAAGCAATAAGTTGCAAACCAACTAAAACTATGGTTTTCCCACTTCCAACCCAATATCCTCAAGATCGAACGCCAAAAAATCGAGTTGTTCTTTTCCCTCGATCTTTTTTGCAATCAAACAATAATGCTCATTCCAGTTGCCTTTTACTTTTTCTGCTTTATCCTTTAACCCCTTGATAATATGCTCTGCCTCTTGCCTAGTCAAATGTTTCCATTTCACCTCGCAAAATATTGCATCGCGGTTCTTGTCATCAAAGGCAATAAGATCGATCTCTGTATCTTTATCCCACCATCTGCCAATGTTCAAAAACCTAAATGGTATAGCACCTTTTTTGTTGAGATCAATCAATAACTCCTTTGCCACTCCTTCAAAAGCAAGTCCGAAATATGCGTTTATATCCTTTTTGACAAGTTCCACTCCCATCTGCGGATCGATCTCAAATGTACCATAATTCTTATAGATGAACCTGAACCAGAAATTGAAAAAATTATCGTTCAATAAATACCGACTGCTTCTTGCTCTTGCACTTATGATCGGCTTTTCTTTTTTGATCATCTCATAATCATATAGTAGTTCATGCAGATACTTTGAAACGGTATTTGCCGCAATCCCTGTATAGTCTGCGATCTCTGATGGGATTGCCCGACCTGATGAGATGGCTTCAAGGATGGAAAAATATCCTTTATGCTCGGAGCCGAATTCAAGGACCAGAATGTTCTTAGCCTCTTCCATCAACATGCGGGTGTTGGGAAAGAGTTTGTTAAAAGTCTCCATTGCATCAGGCGTGCCAAACTCGCCGGCAAGGAGCAAATACTTGGGCACACCACCAAGCATGAAATATGTCTTCATTGCCTCTTCGACACTGATGTCCAAAAACCCGTTCAGGAACTTGAAACTGTCTGCAAAAGTAAAAGGTTTAAGATTGAAAAGCAGTGTTGCACGACCAAACATCGGCTCTTTGCTTCCCTGAAATATCTTTTTCATCATTCCCACATATGAACCAACGACTATGAACATGTGTTTTGTTTCCCGATGGTGCACATCCCAGTATTTCTGGAATTTCGAAAAAAAGTCGGGATTTACTTTTGTGAAGTTCTGGAACTCGTCAAAGACAATTACGATCTTTTCAGGAATGTTGAATATCTGGTTGAAAAAATCATCCCAATCATCCAATCCTGGCTTTACGCCAATTACTTTTTCCAGTGAAGTTTCCAGATCTTCCAAAAGGAGTTTTTCCGGTTTTGTTTCGATAAAGAGATATATGCTTTTCTTGTTTTTGAGAAACTCCTTACTAAGTTCGGTTTTCCCAACACGGCGCCGACCATAGAGTACAATAAGCGATGAGGAAGGAGATGCGTATATATCTTCCAATATTGACAAGTCGTGCTCGCGGTTGAAGAATCTTACCATACAGTAACTTACTATCCAGTAAGTATAAAAACTTTTTGGAGAGCATTCAGACTTCACAACCACAATTCATAAATAACCGGACGTACAAGATAATCTTTATGAACCGGTTTATCAACAGACAAACAGAACTTGAATTCCTTGAGAGGAAATACGATACGCAGGGCTCTCAATTAATAATTCTCTATGGCAGAAGGCGGGTTGGGAAAACCGAATTGATAAAGCAGTTCTGCAAAGGCAAGGACTCCATTTATTTCCTTGGTGATAAAAGGGGGACATTGTTAAACCTTGAACGGTTCGCCGAAAAAGCCGCCGACCATTTTGATGATGTTGTTCCGCGCGTGGAGAGTTTCTACGATCTTTCGAAATATCTCCTGCGCCATACATCCGACAGAAAATACATAATTGTAATAGATGAATTCTCATATCTCATAGAACGGGATGATACAATACTTTCTGTTTTTCAGGTAATATGGGACGAATCCCTCAAAGGTAAAGACATAATGCTCATTCTTTGTGGCTCATCCATATCTATGATGGTGGAGGGAGCACTCTCTCAAAAATCACCACTTTACGGAAGGCGGACCGGACAATGGATGCTTGAACCTTTGAAAGCACATCATATACCTCAGTTCCATGACGGGATCGATGTTGCAACGGGTATTGAATTTTACAGCATTCTTGGCGGAGTTCCACTATATATTCTTGAATTCGATACTGAAAAAGACGTATTCGAGAATATACATGAACATATCCTGACAAAAGGTGAGTTCCTGCATGAAGAAGTGGAGACATTGTTAAAAGAAGAGTTAAGGGAATATTATCTCTACATCTCCTTATTAGAGGCAATCGCAAAAGGCAGGACACGCCTTGTTGAGATCTCGGATTACTCGAAGATACAGCAAAAGGACCTTCCGAAGTATG
>DQIO01000184.1 GCA_020793555.1 Methanosarcinaceae archaeon
AATCAGGTTCGGTCAGGACAGAGATTGCAACAGCTCCGCCGCGCTCCATCTCTTTTGCGATCTCGGATGCATCATCCGGCAGTATCTCTCGAAATGTTGCACTTGGTGATGCGGGTTTTACCTCTGCGATGATTGGGATTTTCCCTTCCAGTTTTGCAAGTTCAACGGCAGATATAAAATCTCGTTTTAGTGATTCAGCATTTTGCGATGTAATGCTGTCGTTTGAAACATTGGACGTGGGCACATCAAGTGCAGTAACTCGTTTTTTGGTGGCTTCTAGTATATCTTCAATTACACGATGCATAAAACCTCTATGTATAGTTATGTACATTAATGTATAATAAATAGCATTGGATAAATACATTACGGGTCAGGGCATGCGTTCAATAATGTCGCTCATACGTTTTACTTTCTTGTAAAATGTTGTTGTGGATTTTAGGAAACTTGCTGCCATAAGCCCTTTATCTGTAACTTTGTATCCCCCTCGTTTCACTTTTTTTACAAGACCTTCCAATTGGAATATGGTTTTTATTTTGCTGCCAATGCTCCCCCTGTCGGCAAATTGATCCGTATATTTTCGAATATCTGCAAACTCGGTGATCCGGTCTGAGTTATTCTCAAGGACTTTGAGTATCAAACGATATTGTATGTCTCCAGGTCCCTGATTTATTCCAATTGACTTATAATAATCAGCAACTTTTTGCTCAAGTTCAACATCTATTTCATCAGACATCGATGTTGTCCTCATATTCTGTTTTATCGTTTTCATCGGTTTCGCAAGTTTCTACGTTGTTTTTTGCGCAAAACCTGTCATTAAATACAGTTTGCGGGAAGTATGCAAGGAATGCCTGTACGGTTCCGACCAGCACGAATACTCTTGATGCGATCTGGATGGTATCAACTGGTGTAATGAAGTCTGTAAGTATAAAATCAAATACAAATGAGATGGCAACCAGTGGCAGCACTGTGCGGTGAATTGAGATTGTAATGGAACTTGTTATGAACATAAGCAGCAGGAGTCCCAATATCATCGCAGTGGGGAAGATGAATAGTCCCATCAGATATATCTGAATTGCAATGTCGCTGTTCACGATAAATATTGATGATAATTCAGTGACTTGTGGTCCTATCGCGCCGCTTGAGTAGAATAAGCCGAGGTATGACGCTCCGAATATCATAAACATAAATGAAACGTATTTGCTGATATTTTTGTTACCGATCATAACATACATGATAAAGAATACAAGCGGCACCGATATGAATGCAAACGGAATGGCTGATATGTTGTACATAATTGTGTCTATCGTGGGCTTGCCCATGTATGCTGCGATCATGCGTATTGTTGTTGGGAGATATGTGGCTCCGACAATTGTCCAAAAAGCTACGAGTGCCCATAGGGCAGGTTTACTTTTTTCACTATGCTCCCCACCATTGCGTGCAAGTACAAATGCAAATGTTAATGATGATATCGTTATTGCAAAACAGATTATAATATTTAGCAAAAGTCCCGTGATCATGATGTAAACCTCTAGTATTTCCAGTAGTATAGATTTTCTAAATATATAGTGCGAGTTAATTCAACCATAGGGAGAATTTCCTCGGTCAGATCGATTGTATTTATGCTACTCAATTTAGATTTTATCGTACAAAAGTTTATTCGTTTGGCGTTTGAGATTCCCAACATTGGTCTTCATGCCCTATTCTTTACAAAATTGTGCATAGAAATATTATGCTTTGTTGTATTTTTAGGTTATGGCATACGCTCGATAATTTCGCACATTCTTTTTGTTTTCTTGTAGAAAGTGGTTGTGGTTTTGAGAAAACTGGCTGCTATTATCCCTTTGTCGGTAATAACATACCCTCCACGCTTCACTTTTTTCACAAGACCTTCCAATTGGAATACAGTTTTCATTTTACTGCCAATACTGCCTCTGTCTGCGAATTGGTCGGTGTAATTTCGGATATCTGAGAATTTGGTGATGTCGGGATCATTATTTTCAAGGACTTTTAGTATCAAACGATACTGTATGTCGCCGGGACCCTGATTTATTCCAAGGGACTGATAAAATTCAGCGACTTCCTGCTCCAGTTCGACATCGATGTCTTCAGACATTGGTGTCATCCCCTTCATCCCCTATGTCATCCTCTATGTCATGTTCAGTCTCGTCATCTTCTTCATAGAAGTCGAACTGGTACTCCTGTATCCCGAGCTTTTCCTGAAGTGTAAGTGGTGGGAAATATGCAAGGAATGCCTGCACTGTTCCTATCAGCACAAATAATCTTGCAAACACCTGCATGATATCAATATTTGTTATCATGTCGGTCAGCATAAAATCAAACACAAACGATATTGCGACTAAGGGGAGGGTTGTGCGATAACGGAGTCGTTTTGGTACGCGCTGGAGCAGTATAATCAACAAGAGTCCAAGTATCATGGCAGTTGGGACTACGAATAATCCCATGAGATATATGCTGATGGCAATATCACTGTTCACGCTAAAGAGCGATGCCCATTCTGTGACTGTTGAGTTTACCCCGTTCGAGTACAAAAAAGTGAGGTATGCTGACCCGAATATCATAAAAACAAATGAGACGTATCCGCTGACTTTTTTGTTGCCAACGATGACGTATATGATGAAATACACCAGTGGTACGGAAACGAATGCAAACGGTATGGCTGCCAGATTGTACATCATCTGGTCAAGTCCGTAGTTTTGCGTATATGCTGCTATCATACGTATGGTGGTCGGGAGATATGTAAACCCTACCAGTGTCCAGAATATGACCAGTGCCCACAGGGCAGGTTTGCTTTTATCACCATGTTCGGGTTCACTGCGTGCCAATACCCATGCAAATGCAAAAGACGATAATGTTATTGCAAAACAGATGGTGATATTTAGTAAAAGTCCTGATACCATCATACTTGTGTTGTCTCCGTTAAGATCCTGGAAAATACAACATTGTTATATAATGTACAATATGTCTCTTTGTAGTACAAAAGTTTATTCGTTTGGCGTTTGAGATTCCCAACCTTTAATATATAACTTCTACACTTTAAGGATTATACACACTTATATGTTAAAACAGTTATATGTTCGAACTGCTGGAAGGTTGTATTATGAAAGCAAACAACAAAATATCTATGAGAACGGATACTCACGCACAGGTCGGTATCGGTACTCTCATTATTTTCATTGCGATGGTACTGGTTGCCGCAACTGCCGCATCTATTTTGATTCAGACATCCGGTGTCCTTCAGCAAAAAGCACAATCAACAGGAAGGGAGGCAATTCAAAATGTTGGTTCTAACGTTGAGGTCATGCAGATAATTGGTTCCAGAAGCGACACAAATTCGAATGATTTTGATTATGTGAACATAACAATGAAAGTGATGGCTGGGGCAGGTGCAATTGATGTAGGAGAATTTATTCTAGCGTTACAAAATCAATCAGAACGCCTTGATACCATTAAATATGTAAATGATACTGCTTCTGCAAGTCTTACGTCCACTCAATTCTATGTTGTTGTTTTGAGGGATGAGGACAATTCATTCAACGCATCATCCGATACAGTTACATCGATAAATTCAGGGGATATTGTTAACCTTGTGCTCAAACCAGGTGTAAATTTACCTGCAAGAGAACCTGTCAGGATTGAAATTATGCCTGAGTATGGTTCCACTGCTATTAAGGAATTTATCACACCTTCGACATATGGTGTAAAGACAAACGTAGTTTTGTTCCCATAAGTTGCTTTTGCGCAAAGCAACAGTCTATACTGTTCGTCGAATTTTTTTTTAATTTCTTATTAGGAAGTTTATTCCAATCGAATGAAATACGTTTGGTGTTTGAGATTTCCAACCACATGATATATATATATTAACATGACAATATACATAATTATATCCAAATAAAATTGGATGTTCTAATATGGAGGATTGAATTATGAAAGCAAACAATAAAATATTCATAAGAACGGATACCCGCGCACAGGTCGGCATCGGCACTCTCATCATCTTCATTGCGATGGTGCTGGTTGCTGCAGTTGCTGCTGCGGTGCTGATCCAGACGTCCGGTGTTCTTCAGCAGAAAGCACAGACAACAGGAATGGAAACAGTGCAAGAAGTTGCATCTAACATTGAGGTTACACAGATTATTGGTGTACGAAATGCTACCACACCTGGAAATGATCTTGAACAGTTGGAACTTACAATGAAAGTTATGGCTGGAGCAGATGCAATTGATGTTGGGCAATTTGTTGCAGCGATGCAAAACAAATCAGCACGCATTGAACTTATAGAATATGCGAATGGTACTGAAGAGATTTCATCTGCAGAATTCTATGTTGTAGAACTCAGGGATGAAGACGGCTCATTCGATCCAAATGATGAAACCAATACAGTCATCAATTCCGGGGATCTTATCACACTTGTATTTAAGCCTGGTGCTGAAATGGATTTCCCAACAAGAGAGCCTGTCAGGATCGAGATCAAACCGGAGTTTGGTACTTCAATAATAAGAGAATTCAACACTCCGTCATCATATGGTGTAGAGACTAACGTAGTATTGTATCCATAAGGCACAAATGTCATAGGAGGATTGTATTATGAAAGCAAATAATAAAATATTCATGAGGACGGATACTCGCGCACAGGTGGGAATTGGCACTCTCATCATCTTCATTGCGATGGTGCTGGTTGCTGCAGTTGCTGCTGCGGTGCTGATCCAGACGTCCGGTGTTCTTCAGCAGAAAGCACAGACAACTGGAATGGAAACCGTTCAAGAAGTTGCTTCGAACCTAGAAGTTACACAGATTGTTGGTGCTGTTAATGGGGATAAAGATAACTTTACTGCTATTAACATCACAATGAAAGTTATGGCCGGTGCAGATGCAATTGATGTCAGTCAGTTTGTTTTGGCGCTGCAAGACAAAACAGATCGTACCGATGGAATTGTGTATGATAACTATGGTAACAATACTTCGGCAGTATTTTTCCAGGTCTTTGAGCTCAGGGACGATGATGAATCACTCAATGCATCAGGCTTTTCAGACACAGTGATCAACTCAGGAGATCTTGTGTACATTTCAATCATACCGGGTTCAATGACATTTCCAACAAGAGAGCCAGTCAGGATTGAAATTAAACCGGAGTTTGGTAGTTCTGTGATACTGGAATTTAACACACCTTCATCATATGGTACCAACGACAACGTAGTTCTGTACCCATAATGTATGGTATTTCTACAAGTCAATAGGCGATCTTATTCGCCTATTTTTTTCTTTTTTTAATTTAAAATAATGCAATCGTTATAGTAAAATAAAAAGCAAAACGTGAAGTATTGTTTCTTACATTTCATTACGTGGTGTTCTAAATGAGATTTACATCAATTGCGGTTATATTCATCATTTTTATCTCCCTTTACAGCAGTGGCTGTGTGGGTTCAGATCCGGCTGAAGCCGTCAATACGACCGTAAATGGTCTTCTTAATGCTATTGATGCGGGAGACTTTGAGGGTGCCCTCACCTTCTATTCAGGCGATGATCTGCCGGTTGCGGGAAGTATTGAATTCATATTTGAAAAGAATGGATTTGAAAAGGACAGCATTAAATCGATAGAGGTCACAGACCAGCAGATAACAGAAAATATGGCATCGGTTGATGTTATGTGTACTGTTATAGAATATAGTATGATGGGGAAGGCAGTTGATGAATCACAAAAGCCTGTTTATTTCAGACTCCAGGATTCCGATATTGGCTGGACTGTTACAAAGATATCTTTCGCATCGACTATAGTTCTATCTGAAGATGATCTTGTTGAAATTGAACTTGAAGAAACAATAATCGATCCGCTTGCAGAGAACGCTCCTATTATTTTTTTCGTTGCAATTTTAATGTTTGCAAGTGGTATCTACCTGGACAAAAAGGAAAAAGGAAAAGCCGGTAAAACCGGAAAGACCATTGATCTTACAGGCGCTATTCCCATACAAAAGGAATCTATTGCACAATATTTAAAATTTGTTCCGTCCCAACAACCATCGGTTGGCAATAAAGTAACGATCGATATATGGGTGAAAAATTTTACACAGCAACCGTATGAGAATTTGGCAGTCACTGGCACATTCCCCAATACTCTTGAAGTGAAAAATATGAATCTATTTTTCGGAACAATTGCACCGGGTGAGACTGTGAAGCAGACGTGGGTTGTTAAACCAAAAGTACAGGGATGGATATCTATCACTGAACCGACTGCGGTATTTGAATACGGGGGTGCCAAGTATATGGGTGTACTTGATCCAGTGTGGATCCAGGTGCAGTGATATGTTAATTTAGCTAAAATACATGTAAGTTGCATAAAGCATAAGTTGCTGAATCTTTCTTAGTTTTCTCGTAACTATTCAGCCATCCTTAAGACTCGTGTCTCGTCAACAATATAATGTCGCTA
>DQIO01000183.1 GCA_020793555.1 Methanosarcinaceae archaeon
AACAATTATATTAGACGCAGATTTACGCTGATTAACGCAGATGCAACCTTAAATCAGTGTAAATCTGTGTGAATCAGCGTCTTGAAAATAACTGGAAAATTGGACTGTGTCAAATCATATATTAGCGATATTGTATTATTGACATGACACTAGAAGGGGGCGAGTAGATGCAAAAAACAGCGTGACCACACGCGCGCAGCGCGGCACATTCCAACACCATTGACATGAAATATAAAATTGTTTTTAAGCAGTATCGTATTTGCAGATTTGGGTTGTGGGTTTGGCAGCAGTGGAATGCGCCGCCTAAGGCGGGAACTGATGCCACGTTTTCTTAACTTCCTGTCAATTGTTGTGCCACTATCTATTTATGAACTATTCAATCTCACGACAACGTTTATGCATAGCTGAATAGTTACGAATTCTGAAATGAAAACAATCAAAAACTTTATGCTATTAACCACCAAATGTCATCAAACAAATATTAACCAATACTCATCAAACAAACATTAACCAATACTCATCAAACATGACAATAGGAGTACAACACCATGCATTTAATTTATCTAACTGAAGTCAACGGTCAAATTCGCGTTGAGTTTTCCGGCTGCAATACGAAATGCCCTTACTGCGAGCATATACACCAGCCTTCGACTGCTCATTCTATTTGAAGAAGTGATTGATTTTGTCAAAAACTCCTCTGCAGGCAAAGTGTACCTTGACGGCGCTGAGCCGACATTACAAAAGGACCTTATCCCACTCATAGAGGAATTACACACACTTGGAAAACATATCCTGTTAAAATCAAATGGCATGAAACCTGAGTTATTGGAATCTGCACTGCCGTTCGTCGATGGTTTTGTGTTAGAGATCAAAGCGCCGCTTTGTGCCGGATGGTTGCTTTTAAAATCGAAACTGTTTGTTTTAACATTAGCTCGTAAAGTTGTTGGCCAAACATCATCTAAATAGAGCAGACGACTCCTTCTTCGCCGTATCCTGAATAGGAGAAGTCATCTGCTTCATCAAGGGACAAATATTTATTCCTATTTGTACAATAGGAATATGGTGATGAAAATGAAAGTGAAAGTAGCAAGGCGGCATCAAATTACAATCCCTGAAGATGTTCGCAAAAAGGCTAAGATTAGTGTAGGTGACACCGTAGATGTATCATACAAAAATGGAAATATTCGAGTTGAAAAAGTTGATGAGGATTGGGAAAATGTCATGAATGCAACACATGGTGCATGGCGTAAGCATCCACAATTTGAAGATATGGATGATGCAGTTGAAATTGTAAACTGGATGCGTGGAAAAGTATGAAGTTATCATTGGACACGAATCTGATCATAAGCCATTTCAAAGGAGATGTATTTTCAGATGATACAGATCGTTTCTTTGGTTGGGTCAGAAATTGCAGGCATGAAATATATATTGTCGATATTGTTTATTCGGAACTTTATACAGGAGTCTATTTGTCACAGGATCATGCACTTGAAGAGAGGCTAATACAACAGTTCTTGGCTGTGAATGAGATTGAAGTCAAACACGCATCCTCTAAAATATCAAAGCGTGCCGGTGAACTCTATGCAAAACATTTACTAAAGAACAAGAGACCGCTTAAACGGATACTGCCGGATTTTATAATTGGTGCACATGCAGAATACCACAGCGATGTTCTTGTTACATGGAACCCATCCGATTACGATCTAAATATAGATGTTATGACTCCGGTGGGAATTATGGATCAAGTGGAGTGAATTTTTAACTGAATTGAACAGAATACTCCTTTCTTGTTACATAGCAACAAGGTGGAGACATTTGTCTCTAAAAGTAGGCCGTTGGTCATCCAAACTCGCTTTCCGCAGATATATGTAAATTTTAAACATTTTTCCTGATATCGGTTTTGAATATTAACCACATACTATATTTATACTGTATATATATATGTGCATGGCGAGATAACAATATTCGCCCTCTCAATGTTGTAGAGATCCTGTTTTAGTATTCAATTTGCAAACTCCGGTAGAAAATTGACATACATCATTCTAAACCATTTGTGAGCATATTTTGAAAAACGAACTCATGCGGCATCATTTTCGATTCAAAAACAGATTCACTTTTGGATTTATCTGCGGAAAGTGCGATCCATGCTATTGTTGAAGTATAATCATTTTAAACTATAGAGGCTGTCCAACAATTAGTACACCCCAATATTAAATCACTTTAATTAATCGATTGTTTTCCTTTTTCACTCATTAATTAATCTTAAAAATATCATCAAACCAATTAAGACCATTTATTTTATATATGAGTAAATAATATACTATATTTAGTCAATTCATTTGATATTATTTGGACACTGATATAATGGAAGATATAAAGAAGTATTTAAGTGAAAATGTAATCGGAGTTCTGATCGTTATTGGAATGATGATAGTATATCATCTACTTTTTATTGAAACAAATGTGATACCGGGATTCTTCAAATACATTCCACGAAATTTAATAGCCTTCGTTTTCATCATCTCGCCTGGTGTTCTTTCGGCTGGCATATATGCCATATTCACGAAAAACGTTATCAAAATACTAATTGTAGGGATATCAGCAATTATCATATGGGTGTACTGGTTTTCTGCTATCTACCCAGCTATAATATATAATTAATTAAGTTAGGCCAGTTGAGATAAAGCCTTACAAGAACCCAAATCGCAGCGGCGTTGCCGGTGCGGATGGGGACAAGCCAGTGCGCCCAATAAACACTAATCCTTCAAAAACAGTACCAAGATATACAGTACAATTGCATGGGAAAAGAATAAAATACAATATCGATCTAAAGGATGATTTAAGCGCAAACAACACACATATTTTGCAAATGTATTCTTACTCTTACTTCAACCGGTGTTAATCATGAAACCTGAGATCAAAGCTGAACTTATTGCTATCGGCGCTGTAGATGTAGATAAAACTTTGCTTGGCAGAATAACTGTTCCAACTGCGGGCCCGGGTGCCGGAAATACGGCGTTCTTTTTCTCATCGGGCGGACATCGTGTACGACTTGCTGTGAACGAAGATTCTCCTTTTCGAGCGGAAATGGATGGCGATGATCTGGTCATATTAAAAAGCGGCAAAGAATTTGCACGAGGGAAACTTGAGAAAGAACTCGTCCACTGTCCGGGACAGGCATACATCACATTGAGCGAGAAATGTGTCTTTGACTGTAAGTTCTGCCCGGTTCCAAAACTGGATGGAAAGGTAAAGAGCCTCGAAGAAGTGCTTGAACTTATCGAAAAAGCGCATGCTACCGGTAAGATGACTGCAATATCGATCACATCGGGTATTGCAGAAACTGCAGAAAAAGAGGTTGACCGAGCAGTTGAAGTCGTCAAGGCAGTCAACAAATATAACGTACCTATAGGAGTCTCGGTCTATCCGACATCCGATTCATCGCAACGCTTAAAAGACGCGGGCGCAATTGAAATCAAGTATAATGTGGAGACAATGGACCGCGATGTATATGCGCGTGTATGTGTAGGGCAGAGTCTGGATTATATTCTTGAAAGCCTACAGGAAGCTGTAGAAATATTTGGCAAGGATCGTGTTTATTCCAATATTATTCTCGGGCTCGGGGAATCTGATGAGACTGTTGAAAATGCAATCGAAGAACTCGCAACAATAGGAGTAATACCAATACTGCGGGCCGGTGCAATGCACCCATTACGAATTGGAGATGTCGATGTGCAACGCCCAACCCGGGACAGGATACTAAAACTCACACGAGTGCTACGCAGAAAACTTGACGAATACGGGTTGAGGGCTGATGTCTCGCAAACCATGTGCTTGCCATGCACCGGCTGTGATATGAACCCGCATCTTGATCTTGATTGAATTATGTTACTTTAGATGTACTCACATGTCAGACATTGAGTTGCATATCTCAAAAAATGACATTACTCTTATTTTAGACGAACTTGAGGCAAACCGTCCATTTGAAGCATGTGGTGTGCTGGTTGGCATTGAGGGGAGAGATATTGTTACTGTTAAGCAGGCGGTTCCTGTAAAGAACTCGAAACGTACGGAGCGAAGTTTCGAACTTGATCCTACTGGGTTCTACAAAGTGTGGGGCGATGCGGAAAAGGAAGGACTCGACATTGTGGGTGTGTACCACACTCATCCTTCAAGTCCTTCAAAGCCGTCAGATTGGGATAAGAAAACCATGCAGGATACATCAGGGATATGGGTTATTGCAGGCATTGACGGGATATTCGCATACAGGATGGTCAAGGGAATGGTTGAATTTGTTGAAATGGTTTGAATTTTGTTGTTCGGCGTATTATCAGTGTTTCTCAAAACCGAGTCCACAACGCCGAATAAGAAAGAGCGATTACTCGCTCTCCCTCTTCTAAGAACCGGACTTGCGACTTTCACCACATCCGGCTCAAGCCTTTCATAACCCTTTTTGTATCGGGCAGCAGTTAACAATTCAATGGCTTAATTGTTTTAAGACTACCTTATCATGCAAATGAACAAATATTCATTTGAACTCCACACGTTTTAGGTTTATTAACCATTTTACGAGCACGCAGTTTACATCTCCGTACATCGAAATACTCTTTGTCAATATAGGGATTTCTATCAAGTTTGAGACATCTATGTCTAACAATCTTTGTATCTGATAAGAGTTTTAGTTTATTCTTTTTCGTAGAAAATACCCAGTTCCGAGTCCCTTCATGATGCCAGTACTTCCTGACTACCCATGACCTGGACTTTCGGGGATGTCTCCTCTTTGCCCATCTCCACAACATATTCCAGACTATATGGTCCAGTTTGTTGAATGTCTCTTTGGACACTACTGATTGATGGTAATTTGTCCATCCAGTAATAACAGGGTTGAGAGCATCAATGAGGTTTTCCTGTTTCCATGCCTTACCTTTTTTGACAATGTCGCTGATTTTTTGTGTGACATTACCAATCGATTTCTTGGAAGGCTTGATAAGCAGTTTCCCCTTGTATTTTCTGAAATTCCAACCTAAAAAGTCAAAACCCTTGTCTATATGAGTAATCAGAGTTTTCTCCATTGATAGTTCCAGACCTCTTTCCATCAGGAACACTTCAATTAATTCCTTAATTTCCTTAGCAGTCTCCTCTGAACCAGCAGTCACGATAAAATCGTCAGCATATCTTAAGAAATTGACTTTCTTTGGATTGCGACTCTTCCATCTTTTCCCTGAATAGTACTTATTTGCAATTGTACGTTCAATTCCATCTAAGGTCATATTAGCCAGGATTGGAGATATTATACCTCCCTGTGGTGTACCTGCTTTGGTAGGATTCAGATGATGTTTGTATACAAAACCTGCTTTGAGAAATTGATTTAGAATCGATTTGTCCATTGGGATGTTGTCCTGTAACCAGTCATGGTTGATGTTGTCAAAACAACCCTTAATATCTCCTTCCAGTATCCACTGAGCAGAATTTCTTCTACTTAGACAGGTAAAAGCTTGCGCACATGCATCCTGTGCACTTCGGAATTTCCGAAAGCCAAAGGAAGCAATATCAGCAGTGGCTTCTGCAACAGGGTCTAATGCAAGGGCATATAATGCCTGCATGGCCCTGTCATACATGGTCGGGATGCCTAAGGGTCGTTTCTTCTTCTTACCAGGTTTGTCAATGAAAACTCTTTTCAAGGGTTTTGCTTTGTAACTCTCATTAGATAAATTAAGAGCGGCATTCATTTTGGCTTTGGGTGTTAACCACTTTTCGCCGTCAATTCCTGCTGTTCTTTTACCCTTATTCTGACATATTGTTCTTACTGCTAACGATTTAGCATAGAACGAGTTGGTTAACAAATATTGTAGTCTCTTTACTAATTGCCATTTTCTTTCTAAAACTGCTTTTGTAATTCTGGTTTGTAGCCTGTTAATATTTTGAATGACCTTTTTCCAATCGATATTTTTCCATTGGGTTTTTGGTCTTATATCTGCAAGTCTCTCGCTTTTGGGCGTCGTTGAATTACTTACATTCACAGGTTTACCTCCGTTCATACAATGAAACACCGTTGGCAAGTCTGCACCCTTTCAGGTTGAGGCAAAGTTTGAACCTCTATCCAGTCCATTACAGACTGACATTCGCTTTTTACCGTTTCCGCTACCCCCTGAGCCATCGTCAGCCCTTGCGGGCTTCCTACCCATATGTATTGGGAACTCATGGGGTTTACCAAGTTTCACATCTTAAATAATTTATAAATGCCTTAGAAGCCATCTGTAAGCCGAAAATCATTTGTCCATTCCCTATAATGTGCGGCGAGCCATTATAGTCTGATTCTATG
>DQIO01000182.1 GCA_020793555.1 Methanosarcinaceae archaeon
TCATCCTTGCCCATATCTTCGAATTTGCTCATGATAGCGTCCCCATCTATGTATCTTCCATTCAGATATTGGAGCAATATCGCTACACCATGCTTGCAATTATTTCCATAAGGACAAGAACATCTACAACCTAAATTATCAAGATTTACAGTTGCTTTATATCTACCGGTTCCAATTATCTCACCAACCAACTGACTCCTGATCTTTGTGACACTTGTAACCCTGCCATCTTCGAAATATCCCATTCCCCTCTCAAAAATGGTTTCTCCGTACACCCATTCAATCTCGTTCTCGTTAATCATTTTCAAGACCTTGCACTTGTATAGTGGGATGATTGTACTTTTGTATTTGTTTTGCTATTTTTAATGCCAGATCAATACGCAATCGGCGGCGCATCCCAGCATTGCTAAGAAAATATTTGCTAACGATTTAGCTCATTCATGTTAGTATATTATGGAACATGCCGCCTGCGGCTTGTTGTTGCATTGTATCTATGTAAAGGAAACAATATTGCCCGTTCCGTCATAAACAAAAATCCCCGCAGGCAGCTGCTCTGCAAACTTTTCTGATACCAAACACTCGCGCAATGCCTGAATTTCCCCGATTTCCAGAAGATGTTTTGAAACCAAAAGATCATAATCCTCCTCAGCGACCTTTATGAACTTCAACCCTGCCTCGTCTGCGGCAAACCGCAGACCAAATCCAATATCTGCGCGTCCGTTCTTTACCGCTTCACAAACAGCACGGTGAGTTTTTGCACCGGAATCATAACCTGTTATCGATTTTGTCATTTCACGAAGTGAAATTCCCTTTTCTCCGGCAAGTTCCCCCAGTTTAATATCCAGAAGCGCGCGCGTACCAGACCCACGATTGCGATTTATGAGGCGCTGTCCAATGATGTCCCCGATCTTTGAGATATCGCTGCCATGTCTAACAATCAATCCCTGCTCGCGTTTGTATCCCTTGATGAGTATGACGTCAGACAATCCCATACTTTTAATGATAGGCGTGTTGTATTCGCCAGATGCATCCGGCATGTTGACGCCTGCAATATCGGCAGTCCCATTTGAAATTGCGCTGAAACCGCCACTCGAACCTATGCCGATCGCCCTGATATTGAGTCCGGTCAAGTCTTCAAACACATCAATGCCTGGACAAGAACCACCTACAAATAACACATCGGGTCGCGTCACATCACCAAACATTGTCACATCCACAGGTGTTCCCGCGTCCATAAACTCAACCTCAGGTCGTATCTCGATAAAACCGTCCGCATCCGCAAGTGTGGTTATTGCGCCTGAACCTTTGTCGGCAGGATATACTTTCCCGCGCACAAGTCCAACCGGCAAGAGTTGATGCCTGCCCTTTGACCGTATGCTGGTACCAAGAACTGCGGATATTGTTGTTTTGGAGGTGGTGCTTGCACCTATTGCGCGCCGGATGAGAGGTGCCACGAATTCGTTGAAAATGGTGAGTGCGGAAGTGGGATTGCCGGGCAGCCCGATCGTGGGCACGCCATTGATCAAACCGATCACAACAGGTTTGCCGGGTTTGATATTAATACCATGTGCGAGGGTTGTGCCTTTTTCCTCGATTATTTTGTACATGATATCCCCCGCACCGGCTGATGTACTGCCTGATGTCAGTATGATATCGCATTCCTTAACCGCAGTGTCAATTGCTTTTTCCATATCCGGTTCATTGTCGCGGACAATTCCATACATGATGGGGATTGCATCGCATTCGATGACACCTGCATGTAGTGCGTATGAGTTTGTGTCGTATATTTTACCGGGTTCAAGTGACTCACCTGGTTGGATAAGCTCATCGCCTGTGGAGATGATGCCTACCTTTACACTTCTGATGAGGACTTTTCGTTTACCGATTGCTGAGAGTACACCAATCTCACGGGAACCTATACGGGTACCTTTGCGAAGCACGCGCTCGCCCTGCATTATATCAGAGCCCGAGCGCATGATGTTCTCTCCGATATGAACGGGGCGGTCGATAAAAATATCATTATCCTGCCGTTTTGTTTGCTCAATCATCACGACAGCATCCGCGCCGTCGGGTATCGGGGCACCTGTGGCGATATCAACTGCTTCGCCGTCGTCTACGATAAACTTATCCGCACATCCGGCTGCGACTGTTCCTATGAGTTTTACCGAACAGGGATCGATCTCACTGGCTTGATACGTGTCTTTTGCACGAACGGCATAGCCGTCCATTACAGATCTGTTAAAAGAAGGGACATCTACAGAGGAGATAATATCCTCGGCAATGGTATGATTTGGTGAATCTTCAATAAAGATGGATTTGGCTGAAGGCTGTATCTTGATCTCACGTACAAGGATATGTGCGTCCTCAACCGATATCAGTTCACGGAATTCTTTGCGCTGCATGTGATCTCGATCTAATTTTCTTCCATGTACTTTGCGAGGTTTTTGTTCAAATTGTAGACACGGTATGCTACATACCAAAGTCCAAGAAGATACACTGCCCATGTGATAATTGAGAGGTTTTTCAACTGTGGAATGGGGTCGAGCGCTTCAAAAGTGATGACGAGGGTTACAGGCATGAGAAGCAATATAGCAATGACAGAATCGTTCAGGTACTTTATGTTTTTAAGTATTATCTTATCCATGTATACACCCTACCACTTGATCTAAACCTGACAATAGTATAATAGTTATTACTAATTAAACTTTTGAAAACATATACTACAATAAAATAATGCGAAGGGGACTTCTCCCCCGTAAAAACAGTGACACTAAGGATTGATCGGTGTGCCGCTGTTCTGTGTTATGTGTTCAAATGCCGTGATCATTTTCTTTGTTATCGGCCCGGGTTTTCCATCACCGATCATGCGTCCGTCAACCTTTGTGATCGGAGCGGATTCGGCAGCCGTGCCTGTTACAAATATCTCGTCTGCTGTATAGAGGTCGAACAGACCGATGTTCACTTCAGTGATGGAATAATCCATCTCCTTTAAAATGTCAATAGCTGCGGCTCTTGTTATGCCTTTTAGGTTATTGATAGTTGGCGGGGTTACGACCTTGCCGTTTTTGATGACAAAGATGTTGTCGCCGGAACCTTCGGAAATGTAGCCATTGTTGTCAAGGAATATTGCCTCGTCGCCGCCTTTTTCGTTCGCTTCGATCTTTGCGAGAATGTTGTTGAGATAATTCAGCGATTTGATGTTGGGGGAGAGCGCATCCGGCGCGTTTCGCCTGATAGTAACCGTTACTGCAGTCAAACCGACTTCATAGAGGTCGCCATACATTGCGCCCCATTCCTGTGATATGATGTAGATATTGGGAGTTGGACATTTGCGCGGATCGAGTCCCAGATCGCCTACACCTCTTGAAACGATGGGCCTTATGTATGCGTCTGTCAAGTTGTTTTTCCGCAGGGTCTCAAGGATTACTTTTTCCATCTCCTCTTTCGACATCGGGATCTTAAGCGCGATCGCTGTTGCGGAGTCGTATAACCTGTCGATGTGTTCGTCTAACTTAAAAACACGCCCGTTGTATGCCCTGATGCCTTCAAAGACACCGTCACCGTAGAGGAAACCGTGGTCATAAAGGGATGTGGTGGCCTGGGATTGCGGCACATATTCGCCGTTTGAATAGATTAGTAGTTCACTCATGTATAAGCCTCGTCAAAGGTGTGATGCTATAAGCATTCTTGATATTGACAACAGTATATATTAATATTTATGTTGAAAAATTGATTTTTAGCCATGGCGTCAAGATTGGCTTGAGGGAAATGCACATATTCCGAAATCTTTGTTTAGAGATATATGATCGAAAATAAGACCTCACTGCCTTGATTTATAGAATGGAACTGGATATCGAGGTCATTGATATGGCAGTAAATTCAGATTATGCACATCTATTTATCAAATACCCGCCAAAATATTCCGTAAGTTATATATCGAAGATGATCAAAAGATGAAGTAGCAGGATGCTCAGGAAGGAATTTCCCCATTTGAAGGAATGTGTGGTGACCATCTGTGGGCTCCGAGTTGTTACTACGGTTCTGTGGGCGCTGGGTGGGAACATGGTTGAGAAGTATATTTCCGCGCATAATACATATGAACATAATAAGAAATAATCCAAAAACGCTATACAGGCCCCGTACAATTTGTACGGGGTATACCGTGACTGCGAGAATGGAAATTCATGCTCGAAAATTGATATGAATTTAATATACACTTTTTGTAACTATTCAGCCCTTCTCTCATTTCACCTAACTCATTTAGTTTCTCCAGTTAAGAAACTAAAACATCCATTTATACACTATCGATAAATGGAATAAATGGCTTTCCATTGAATACCGCTCCAATTGCATCAATAACAGAGAGCTTATTTTTCTTCACAGTAGAAATATACCCTCTAATGCAGCAGAAAGAACGTGCGCCTTGAACACTTCTGAAAGTACCTGATATTTTCTGCTGCACTTTCATCATTCTGACATCTCTCTCTGCTTGATTATTGTCAAATGGTACCTCAAAATCATACATAAACCTGAGAATATCGCCTTTATAGCCTACAAAACGGTCCAGTAAATTTTTTGGTTTGGTCTGCCTCTTTCTACCACGCTTCTTTGGTTTTGTATCGAAGGGCAATAACAAATTTTTAGAGTAAATTAGGAAATAATAGTCATTTATAGGTAAAACCGGGCAAGGAGAAGGTCTACTCTCAATCCCCTTATCTGTTTCTTCCTCCACTTGGGTGCTCACCATGAATGTGATTCCTGCCCCCATACATTCTTCAACTTTCCCCTCGCCCCATATCGTCTTTAGTCCGCCCGACCTGGTCCCATTGTTCATGGCATATTAGGCGGGCTGTCAGGCGATTTTAGAATCCAATAAAAGAGCATTAGTGCTATTCATGCTGGTATAGTATCTATGTTACCAATGGGTTCACATTTTAATCCCTTTCATATCTACTTCCCAAATAATTTATCATGAATTTTATAATGACTATATCCATTACACATGAATGCACAAACTCACAAATAAATTGAAATTTTATACTAATAATATACAAACCGGACTATCAATGAGAAGACTTAAATACTTGGGGGTTGTATTTAATAATTAAGGCTTGTCACAGCAGACTAGCCTGATAATAATATTATAAAGAAGAATCAACATGAATGAACAACAACAATTAAACCTGTATGGACGTAAAGAAATTGGAAATGACAAAAGAAGTTGTATGTACACTAAATGGCATGGGGCTATTAGCTTTTTTTGCGTTTGGATTTTTTTCACGTCACTAAGCATAAAAGATAAAAATTAAAAGGAGGTAATAAAAATGAGTTGGATAAAGAACTTTGCAGTCATTCCATGAATTATTTTACTTGTAGCACTTGTTGAGATAACCATAGAAGAAGTTATAACAATTGGTGGGCCAGGCTTTGAACTGATAGAAAACATATTTCATCTGTTAGGCTATATATTTATAGTTTTTGTCTTGTACGTTTTATCACTGCATTTGCTAAAAAGTAAAGCGTTAAACGATGATTGAAGTTTAGATAAAAACACGTATATCTGACATTGTGTTTGAATATACTGAAGGGATGTCCCTTTATGGATGCCCCATTTTTCAAAATGGGGTGGATAGGTTGGGGCTATACCAATACAATCGGGGAAATATAGAAAAGCTTAAATATATAGAGGCTAGCGAAAAATATGGGGAAGATTTTTTCATAGGTGGGGCTTCCTCCATAAAATATATAAGTGCTTAAGCAAATATTACGAAAGGTGAACAAAATGGAATGGATGGAAAATATTGTGGGAATAGTTGGGATCATTGCGGTGTTTACATGGTTAGCGTTGATTATTTACCGGGATCATAAAGAAAAAAAATTATTGATCGAGAAAGGGCTATATAAACCAAAAACACCAACGGAAGTTTTGGAAGAAGCTGCACCTGCTGTAGAACTAGGTGTGTTGCTTGCTGGGCTAATTCTTGCTTGTACAGGTGCAGCTCTCTTAATTGGATTTTACTGGGCGGAAGTGCCACGGCTTTGGTTTATTGGAGGATTAGTTCCTGGTGCCATCGGAATTGCATTGTTGATTTCTTATATCATTATTAGAAAAAAATAATCTCGTAATCAAAAAATCCTGCAACGATAAACTCTGTTTATCTATCCAAAAGCAATACCGATAATCATTTTGACCGGATGCACCGTCCTTCAGGGCGGTGTGCGTCACATTTATTCTCCAAAACACACCCCACTCCTCCAACACATTCCCCCCAAACACAAACCTCAAACCAATCGCAG
>DQIO01000181.1 GCA_020793555.1 Methanosarcinaceae archaeon
TTCCATGGCCGATACATTTTTTAAATCAAATGAAATTTATCACAAATCGCATCCATTGCCACGTTTAGATAACAAAAAACTTCACTTTTGGATATCTTAGCCATGTGTCAATTATGGGGCATAAACCCTTGACGAAAATCGGTGTTGCAATGAAATACAATCATCCCAAATACTGCTTCAAAACCAATTTATGAGAAAAACATGACATGGAGATTCATCGACACTGACAAGATCGACGGCTACTACAGCGCCGGCCTGTTCGAATCAATTGCAAAGCACGTTGGCAGCGGCAAGGTTGACAATACCATCCTGTTCTGGCGCGTCCAGACCCCTGCCGTGTATCTTGGATACCATCAGTACGTGGAAGATGAGATACACGAGGACTACTGCGCAGCCAACGGAATTCAGATAATAAGACGTGTGCTCGGCGGAGGTTGCGGGTTCTGTGATGATGAACAGATACTGTTCACAGTTATCGCCCGCGAGAACGATGGCGCGGTGCCATCAAACATTCAGGGCGCGTATTCGTGCGTATTTGCAGGGTTGACAAGTGCACTCGATTTACTAGGATTTGATGGCGAACTCGAACCTACGCGTAATGCTGTGTATTCCATGAGGCGCAAGATGTCTGGAAACGCAAAGGGCAGGTTCGATGGTGCGGTACTGGTCAATGGCAGTTTCCTGCTGGATTTCGGATTTGATGAAATGGACAGGGTGCTCAAGAACCCCACAAAGAACCTTGCAGAAGGTATACAGAATGTGCGGGATGGGATGATAACACTCTCAGAACTGCTCGGCGGTGCTGACTATGACATTGACAATGTGAAATCTGCAATGAAAACAGGGTTTGAGGATGCGCTTGGGGTCGAGTCACAGCGCGGTGTGCTGACGGATTCTGAGGTCGAACTTGCAGAGCGGTTGAGTGAGAGGCACAAGAGCCTGGACTGGATATATCGGTTGGATGATAAAAGGCGACGGCGGAAGAATAGGAAAGCTTAGTTACAAAATTAATCAAAATACCAGCGCGCCATCCGCGCGAAGCGCGCGTATTTCCACAACACCATGAAAATGCATACGATAAATGCTATTTGGAACTTACAGCATATCCTCACATATAGTTATCGAACTTGGCATGTACACGGGTCGGGGACAAATGGTCTAAAACATATCGCGAGTGGGACTTGTGTGCATGAAAATTGCGGGCTAAAACAACGGTCTCTAAAAGTATAACTTTAAGTGATTGCATCATTATTACGTATTTTGTGCATGTTACTCTGATTGCGATTGAACGATCTGAAAGATTAGAAATTGGAAATTGGAAATTGGAAATTGGAAATTGAAAATTGGAAATTGGAAATTGGAAATAATGTTAATACAAGATTATTTAATATATAAATTGTATATAGAATTCGTGACCCGACGTGCACTGCTGAAAAATAATGGACCTCCACTTCAATTTATGTCCTCTAAGATCGAAGACTTGATGTTCAGGACAACATTTGATCCATTAACTGGAGAAGGAGATGTCATAGTCAATATATCACTAATTGATGAAAAGGACCTCACTGATGTAGTAAATATTTTCAAAATGGCAATTATGAGCGGCTTATCTGCAAGTCCCTATGTGAAATTATTTCATGAAAACGAGGAGATCGGAGACATAGTGGTTGAAAAAGGAAAAGTAGGGATTGCAACAGTGTGCAGCATTACTATTGATGGTGTCCTCCTAAAAGCCGGAATTCCAGTAAACCCTATATTGGGAGGTATCGTCCAGATAAAAAAAGGCACCCCAGTTCGTTTTACCGACATTTTGATGTATGCAAGTACTACCATTGATCCACTGGATGTTTTTGTGTCACAGAAACAAACCTCAATCATCCAATTGCTTGAAACAGGTTCTGGAAATATCCTTGTTAATCTGCGAGAAGCTCCAATGGCTGCAAGAAACGATATAGAACGTACCCTTTCAGATATGATGGATGCCGGATTTAGCGGAATACTGGAAGTTAGTGAGCCTAATACACGCATACTGGATGTGCCAGTTAAAAGAGATTATCTCGGGATTGCAGTAATTGGAGGCACTAATCCAATGGCAGTTGTACAGGAGTACGGAATACCAATACAAATCAATGCAATGTCTACAATGATCAATATTGATAATCTTATTCATATTAACGAAATTGCAGCCGCCATAGGGAAGTAGCAACAACGATTTTTTTCCAGTTATAAAATAGAAATAGCAGTAAAATCGATTACACGAACTTAATACCAAGATCTTTCAACTTGTTTCTTGAAGCGATGTTTATTACCAGTGGTGTAAGTGCTTCTACCATTCCCGATGTTTCCAAAGGTCCCACATCAAGCGGACGCAGGTATGGTATGTCTCGTGTAAGATCGAATATGATCTTTTTTGAGTGCGTGCTGTTTCCACATACACCAATATCGTAATCAAGTTCTGCATCAAGTTCTGCCAGAGTATGTGCAGGAACATTGTGGAATGCCGAAACAAGTTCTGTGCCTTGTGGCAGTAGCATAGCAATCTCCTGTGCCGCACTTCCTGCCTTTGGGGTTGTATAGCAGAAATAATTTGCATTATAATCTTCATCGGATACATCGATCTTTAAAGTTGATGAATCCGGATGGATATAACAGCGGTCTCTTGCAATTGGAACAACAACCGAGACAATGATCTGTTTATCGAGTATCGGGGTAATAAGATCAATAACTGACGGGATATTTTCGTATCTAATGGCTAAAAATACAACATCGGCATTTGTCGCAGCTGTTTTATTATCAGTACCTTCAATTATGTCGTTGCTGCCATATTTTTTCAATATCTCATTATATTCAGCAGCAGATGCTTTAGCTTTTTCATCATCGCGGGAGCCTATGGTTACTTCGTGCTTATAGCTCCAGCGCAGGGCAAAACCTTTTCCAATGTTGCCTGTTCCACCAAGTATTGCGATTTTCATAACGACACCATATTCATTCGAACAATTATAGGCGTTGGTTCAATTAAAATGTTCAATAAAAAAATAAGGGTGCCGGATATATTGCACAACGTCCAGCACCCTATTGAATATTTTTCAGAATTTTTCACTGCGTATTGGTGGGTTTAAACCCATCCACGGTCACTCATTGATTCAACTACACGACCAATTGCGACAACATAAGCAGCTACACGTGTGTTGATGTTGTACTTCTTTGAAGTCTCCAGCACAGAGTGGTATGCCGGTGTCATTTTCTTGTCAAGACGTTTGTGAACTTCTTCTTCTTCCCAGTAGTACATGTAGAAGTTCTGTACCATCTCGAAATATGAAACCGTCACTCCACCTGCATTACAGAGGAAATCAGGAATCACGTGAACGCCATTTTTGTACAAAATATCATCTGCATCAGGTGCGGTTGGACCGTTTGCAAGTTCAGCAACGATCTTTGCTTTGATCTTTGCAGCGTTCTTTTCTGTGATTACATTCTCTAAAGCTGCAGGGACAAGTACATCAACATCGAGTTCAAGTACATCTTCATTTGAGATTGGTGTTGAACCCGGAAAATCAACAACTGATCCGGTCTTTGCTTTGTGCTCGCTAACTGCTTCAGCATCAAGTCCGTCTGCATTGTATATTCCACCTCGACTATCAGTAATTGCAACTACTTTGGAACCGAACATGGATATTGCAAGTTTTGCTGCAAATGATCCTGCATTTCCATAACCCTGAACTGCAAATGTTGCTTTTGCAAGGTCAATGCCAAGTTCTTTTGCTGCTTCACGGATGGTGATCATTCCGCCTCTTGCAGTCGCGTCGCCACGTCCTGCCGATCCGCCTACACTTAGGGGCTTTCCGGTAATTACTCCAAACTGATGTGATCCGGTTGTTTTTGAGTACTCGTCCATCATCCATGCCATCATCTGTGGTGTTGTGTAAACATCAGGTGCAGGAACGTCTTTTTCAGGACCAACGATTGATGATATACGGTAAGCATATCCGCGACATAATTGTTCTAATTCGGTTTTGGACATTTCCTTAGGATTACAGATAACCCCTCCCTTTGCTCCGCCGAGAGGAAGGTTAAGAAGTGAACATTTCCATGTCATCCATGCTGAAAGTGCTCGTACAGTGTTGATATTCTCATCAGGATGGAATCTTATTCCGCCCTTTGTAGGACCTCTTGCATCATTATACTGGACCCTAAAGCCCTGAAATACTTTTGTAGTTCCATCATCCATCTTAACCGGTATGGAGATGTGTAATTCTCGCATTGGGACTCTAAGGATCGCATGTACACCGGGATCCAGGTCCAAGATTTTTGCACAATTATCCAATTGTTTTTGTGCATATTCAAACAGGTTCAATTCTTCCATTTATTTTGCCTCCAATTTCGAGTTCACTTATTATATTATATTCGGGAATAACATTTAGTCTATGTTAATCCCGTGGGTCCTTAGGCAATTAGTCACCTGCTTTATCATATATAAAGTGATTGGTCAGCAGAGGCACAATATGAGCTATTAAATATGAAAAATACCCTTGAATCTTAGACAACCAAACTCAAACGATGCAACAAGAACGTTCAACAGATCAAAGAGCGTTGTTCCGATGTCGGGCTTGTGGCGCGCAAGAGCGTGGCACGTTCCTACACCATGAACGCAAAATACAAAACGGTTTTTAAGCGGCGTTATATTTGCAGATATGAGAATTGCATTGTTGGATTTGAGGTTATAGGTTTGGCAGCAGTGGAATCCGCCGCCTGTCGCGGAAACGGATGTTCCGTTTTCTTTAGTTTAGGTCAATTGCTGTTACTTTCTTTTTAGTATCGGCACCCATGTACGCAGCATGTACGTATAATTTGCCTGTGGGTGTTCCTAAGTCGGTGCGCTGACGGCACTGTGCAAAAACTGATCGGTCATCTTGGAGTTTAGAAAATTGAAATTGTGCCATATGGTCTATCTTCATAATCAGACACTTGATAGTTGACGTGACACTAGCGTTGGCTTTGTGATAATAATTGGATTGTGGGGCGACTTTCTACACAAACTAACTTTTACACCGACAGGGATTATGTTCTGTTTTTGTGGACATATGGCAGAGTCTTCTTTTTGTCATCACAAGTTTTTCACAACTTCTAAATCCAATATTTCCTTACGTCTTTTCCAATCCGGCATAAGAACATCTATCATGTTATAGAATTTTTCATCATGATTTCTATGCTTAAAGTGTATCAGTTCATGTAATATTACATAATCAATACAAAATTTAGGGGCATCAATCAGTTCAGTATTCAGTAAAATTCGATTTTTGTATTCAATGCAAGAACCCCATCTGGCTTTCATTAATCGCATTGAAATTTCAGGTTTTTCTATATCGTATTTTTTAACCAATTTATAAGTTTGTTCCAAAGAATCATCAAATACACGTATCGATTTTTTTTTGTACCATTGCTTCATGAGTTTAGATTTTCTGGTCGTGTTATTTTTATCTTTAATAAACAGATTGAAAAAACCTCTTTGGCACTTAACACACTCTTCTTTGGATTCGATAACTTTCAGACGATACTGCCTTCCCAAGTATTTAAAAGTCTCACCGCTTACATATTCGCGTTCGAATTTAGTCTCAGGCAGGGTTTTTTTAAAGTATTCTGTGTTTTTTAAAATCCATGATGCTTTTTTTCTTACAAATTTGTTTACTGTTTCAATTGGAACATCAGGATTCGCAGAAACTTCGACTAATAAATTAGGTTTTAAGTTAAGGTTGATATTGGATACATTCTTTCTTGTAAGCGTATATTCGATCTTATGTTGCCCATAAGTAATTTCGTGTTTTACCATCTTCATTACCTAAAAGCGTCTAATTGAGATTGATTTTATAGTCTCAATTATTTTGTCGATCTGCTCAACCGGAAGTTCCAAATTATGTTCCTTTTTGAAATCATATAAAAGGTCGTCAATTTCCTGAGCAATTCTGTTATGAATGTCAGTATTGTCATAGAAATCAACTTTAACGTGTTTGTTAATAATTGATTTTACTTTTAAGGATAAATCTGCGATAGAGTTGTTAAGATCTTTTCCTGTATTGTCTTCATATACTAACTCTGTTATAACCCCATAGAATGCCTGAGCGTGCGGATTATTCTTAATGCTTGAAGGGTATGCAATTCCGGAATCTCCTTTTCTGTAATCCGCTACAATTTCTTTCATTTTATCCAGGTATTCCCCTTCAGATATTCTTGCTTCCCTGTATGCTTCAAGAACTTCGTATACTCTTTCAG
>DQIO01000180.1 GCA_020793555.1 Methanosarcinaceae archaeon
AAATGTCCGACTTTTGTTATGTTGAGATCATCAACAGCCGCAACCTGTGCAGATGCATTCTCAGCACTGGAACCATCCGCCTGCGCTGTTGCGCTGCCTGTCAATAACAATACTATCATTATAATTCCGACAGCTATCCTGTAGTCATGCCTTCTGTATATACCATTTAATAACATTTATTCAACTCCCCAATAAAGATTTATTATTTGTTATGTGTTGGGTATTATTTATATTTACATGTTTTTAAAAACACTATCTCACTCCCCTTCCACAACCCTGAGCAACCCTCCATACAAAACCACAGCCAAAAGCGAGTACCCTCCAAGCCAAATCACAGTTTCCAGACCCCCGATGCTTTGAATAGAGAGGCGGGTAACAAGGTTCATTGGGGAATTTGTGAAAAGATATGAGATCATTAATATTTCCGATATATCTTGCTTCGATGCCCTGTTTCCATAATTATGATCAAAAGACGATTGTTAAGTATGTCCAGAATCACCCTGTATTCACCAACACGGTATGTTTAGAGTGAATGACGTTTAGTCCCCTTGATCTTTTTGGAATAATTGGATATTGGAAAGCGCCGTCCGCCCTTCAAGCAAATATCACATGCCATGGATTTTCCATAGGTTGATAAACACTTTCACTCCACTTGGCTTTAGTATATATGCAAAAAAAACAATTATGTTTAAGAAAAATTAATGAAAAACGGCTCGTCTGCAAACTCGACGACCTTTCCGCTGAAACCAAAAAACTCGAAGCTATCGACATTCAAAAATTCGCAGACTTGAAATAACTATAAAGATTAATCCTGCAAAGCATTTTATGGGAAATTAAAATGACTGACGATAAAAATAATAAGTTGATACTTTTTCAAAATAAGGGCATCAGAAGAACTTGGTTTAAAGAGGATTGGTATTATTCGTTAATCGATATTGTTGGAGCATTGACAGATAGTTCAAATCCAACAGATTATCTCAAAAAGATGCGCAAAAGAGATGCAGAACTTGGAAGTTACATAGGGACAAATTGTCCCCATGTAGAAATGTTAACTCATACAAATAAAAAAAGAAACATTCTTGCAGGAAACATAAAAGATGTTTTTAGATTAATCCAAACAATATCATCTCCCAAGGCGGAACCTTTCAAACGCTGGCTTGCAAAAGTTGGCTATGAGCGGCTTGAAGAGATTGAAAACCCCGAACTCGCAACAAAGCGTATGCGTGAGATCTACAAACAAAAAGGCTATTCAGACGAATGGATTGAAAAGAGAGCAAGAGGTATCGCTGTTCGTGATGAACTAACTGAAGAATGGAAGAAAAGAGGCGTGAAAGAACATTTGGAGTATGCTATATTGACAGCTGAAATTAGTAAAGCGACATTCGGCATGACTCCCTCTGAATATAAAAATTTTAAAGCGCTTGATAAACCAAAAGACAACCTGCGCGATCACATGACCGACCTCGAACTGATTTTCACTATGCTGGGCGAAGCATCAACGACAGAAATTGCAAAAAAGAAAGATGCAAAAGGATATCCTGAAAATAAAAAAGCTGTTAATGAAGGCGGAACCATTGCAGGAAACGCCAGAAAAGAGCTCGAAGAAAAATCAGGAACAAAAGTATCAACAAAAACCAATTATAATGAATTGCCCGAGGCACAAATAAGGAAGAAACAAATTCAGTTTAATCAAGGAACCTCAATAAATGATACTAGTGAGGGATAATTCAGAACTAAACATAGAATAATAATTCTCCTTTCAACTATTTCACTCCCCTTTCACAACCTTGAGCAACCCTCCATACAGAACCACAGCCAAAAGCGAGTACCTTCCAAGCCACAACACACTTTTCAGACCCTCAATGCTTTGAATCGAGAGGTGGGTAACAAGGTTCATTGGGGAATATGTAAAAAGATATGAGATCCATTAATATTTGCGGTATATCTTGCTTCGATGCCCTGTTTCCACAACTATGATCAAAAGACGATTGTCAAGTATGTCCAGAATTACCCTGTATTCACCAACACGGTGTGTGTAGAGTGGATGATTTTTAGTCCCCTTGATCTTTTTGGAATAAGAATAAGGGTCATCTTTGATACTACTGATCGATAGAACAATATTTTGTGCAATATCCAGAGGAAGTTTTTTGAGATCCTTTTTCGCTTTTGAGGTATATTCGACTTTATATCTCATAGCAGATCAAACTCTTTCATGATCTCTTCTTCTGAATGCAGACGACCATGTTTAATATCCTCAAGCGCCTCTTCGATTCCCTGAATTGCTTCATCGCTAAGTGTTTCTTCATCGATAGCCATGTTCACCAATCTATCTACAACGGAATTGTATGATTCACGCGGATCACGTTTTAGAGATGATAGCATGTCTTTCACTCTGGGATCGATGCAGATAGTAGTAGTAGTAGATGCCATATAGTCTCCTATAGGGACCTATGTATTATATATGATTCGTCATAGATGTTTTTGGATTAAACATTTTTTGTGTTCGATGCAGGAATGGGCATCAATTTCGAAGTAATGGAGAATAAAAGTTAATCGAACATAGATATCGGTATATAGATGGGGATGAAATGCACTTTTAGTTGAATCTCAAGGATTATAAAGGGTAAGAGTTATAGAATGTTGACAAAGTCTATTCTTTGAAGTGTGGAAAAGGATGTTTTAAATAAAGTTACGCAGCAGAAAGAAAAGATAGGAAGGATCTGAAGCGATGGTTCGTCTAAAGTATTTGTATATAAATCATCAATTAATAATAAATGTATTTTATTCATCAATTTTTAAATCGATTGTTAGTTAAGATGGGGTGGAAAGTTGTCTAAGTTGATTGATTTTTTGAATCGTACCGATCCTCATCTGCATGGAAAATTGGAGCAAATAATAATTCAATGTAAGAAAGTATGGGAAAATCCCTATCTCTATTGATTTACAGACCATGGAATTCTCCACTCAAAGAGAATTTTAGGCTTTATAGAAGACATTGTTGAACCTTTATGGGATAGCGATAATTTTCTGACGGCTGAAGAAGTTTATGTACTCTGTGCTTCAGCATATCTTCATGATATAGGGATGCAATACTTGAAGTGGGAAAATGATGGAGTTTTGCAACCTGTCAATGAGTTTACCGAAAAAGATTTTGATGAGATTAGAAAACAGCATGCTCAAAAAAGTTTTGAATTGATTAGGCAACGATTGATAAAAAGAGATCGAGATAGCTTAGATTTAGGATTAGAGGATGATAATTATTTAGAGCCAATAGCCCTTGTCTGTAAAGGGCATTCAACTGAATACTTCTCAGATGTTGTTAAGAATCTCGAGCATATTCCGTTGACGCCATCGAATAAAAAGTTTCGTGGCGAACTTTTAGTAGCTCTTTTATTATTTGCTGATGAACTCGATTTACATAATAGTAGAGCTGATTTCTCAAAAGTTAAATTGTTTACTTTGAATAATGTATCTCAACTCCACTTTTTTAAACACCATTATGTGGATTATATACGAGTAGAAAATCAGCAAATAGTTATTAATTATAAAATCCATGCGAATTCAAAACATGATTTCAATCAATTAAAAGAATGGATAGAACAAAAGCTTCTGAATCAACTAACATTAGTGGAACAAATTTTCAGAGAGGGAAGTAATGGTAAGATTTCAATAGCCACGAAAATTAAATCTAATGAAGATGTTGATCACTTTGGATTAAAAAGAGAAATACCCGAAAATGTTATTTTGTATCTTTCCAAGGAATCTAATACTTTTTCGGAGAAAAATGATTCCTCATCATCGAAATTAACCTATAAGTATTTGATGGACTTAAGCACAAAGCAACATGAAATAGAGATTGATATTGTCAGTGCTAAATATATAAAAGAGCTTTTTGTACCACGAAACAAGCTGGATAACATATTTATAAAATACTTAGATTCTTTGGATAAAACTAGAACATACAACCGTTTGCTCCCGAGCGAAAATAAAAATATAGAAGAACATAATGAAGGAATAAGGACAAAAAATCAAAGAATTGCGGAGCAATATCCTCAAAAATCAAATAAAGAACTTATTGAACTGGGGGTAATGTCGAAAGAAAAAAAGCTCTTGAAAGAAAAGCAGATAAAAAATTGCCTTTTAATTATGGGGGAGGCAGGCATTGGGAAAACAAATTTGCTATGTTATTTAGCCCAAAAATATGAAAGAGATTATCCGGTTGTTTTTTTAAATGGTAGTAGAATAATATTGAGTGAAATGCAAAATGTTGAGTCAGTAGTTACAAATTATTTCAACAAATTAGCTGATATAAAATCTGAAAACATTTTGCAAGAGTCACATTCAATCGTATCGGTAAAAGGGAAAAGTGTATTAGTTTTTATTGATGCAATTAATGAATGTTTAAATTTAGACTTGATGAGAGTTTACTTAGGAGATGTTTTAAGTTACTATAAAGATAAAAATATTACATTCATTGTAAGTTGTCGTGACATTGATTGGAGATTTTTTGAGAATGAGAAGGCAATCACTGAATATATTTATATTGCGGATGAAAAAATAGTACAGAAATCTGGTGCAACCTATTTAGACTCACTTGATAAAAATGAATTCGAACAAGCTTGGTCATTGTATCGCGAATATTTCAGACTTAGTGGAGACATATCAGGAGAAATTTTTGAAATATGCAGGCAGCCAATTATGCTACGTTTTTTTTGTGAAGCGTATGAAGGTGGCTATGTACCAAAAAAAGACATAAAACGAATTGAAATTTTTAATAACTATTGGGATAAAAAATTAATCGGTACTGGCGAAAAACGAGAAGCACAAAACTTCTTATTTGATTTAGTCAGTGAAATGTTGAAACAGAAGAAAGCAGAATTGATAGAGATAGATGTTGAAAATGTCACGAATCAAAAAGCAGATAAGCCACATACAACTTTTAGTAAAGTACTCAGTGAAAACATAATATTATATAAAGAATTTGACAAAAAGACAAGAGAATTTAAAATTGGTTTTACTTATGAAGCTTTTTTTGAATATGTTATAGCTAGATACTTCTTGAATAGCTTTGCTAGCCATAACAATGATTATCTGTTGATAAAATTCAAAGAACTTGTCGCCATGTCTGAAAAATTCAGAAATTTGGTGGGAGCAATTGAGTATATCGTTTTATTATTAGAAGATGCCACAAACGATGATATAGATGAAGATGTTTATATTGAAATGGTTGAATTACTGTCGAGATCAAAAGATAAAAGTCTTCGAGTTGAAGCCATTATTATTATGAATAAATTGAAAAATATAGTGTATGCGAAAAATAGTATAAAAACTCTGTCCGACGATCGTGACTTAGAAATTAACAGAGGAGTTTATAAGGTTTTTGTGAAAAACATTATGAAATTTGATTGTGATTACCAAAGAGATATTTTAGAAATTTTATCTACAAAAACCAATAATGAGTTTTTAGATACATCGATTAAATTTGTAATTGACCCTCACTGTGAGTGGCCATACTATGATTTGTCGCCCACCGTTCGAGATTTGGTAGTGGATTTGTCTAAATGCAATTTTGTCAACACAAAAAGAGTTTTGTCGAAATCAGTTCTCACAAGTATTCCCACGAATAATCTTGGCACTGTAATTGAAAATTTGTCTGCTGATAAGGATGATATAATAATATACAACATCATAGAATCATTATCTTTTTATTTGAAAGAACTTGGGGAAAAGGATATAGAAAATATCCTGACCAATTCGATAGAAAATGAAAAGAGTGACCTTACTGGACTAGGCAAACAGATTGAAAAAAATCTCAAAATGTTACCAAACCATATAATCAAGGACCATATAAATCGATGCATTGAACACGGTGATGAATGGGCAAAAATGCAAGCAATTTTCCTTATGGATAAAGTGATAACGCTCAAAATTATGGATATTGATTTCGACATAGACAATTTCATCACTAAATTTATAAATGATTCGGATAAAAATGTAAGAGATATAGCAGGAACTCATTTTGTTATTGGTCTTGGAAATTAACCACATGTTTATGTTGAATCTGTTAAACCTTGTTAACTTAATAGCCATCAATCAGCCATAACTGTTCTGATATGATACCGTTCTTTTCGCCACCCAACGGCACACAATTGCCCTGCAACCAATTTTTGAATCTACAAATACATCCCCCAACCATAGAATTTCACTCCCCTTCCACAACCCTGAGCAACCCTCCATACAAAACCACAGCCAAAAGC
>DQIO01000179.1 GCA_020793555.1 Methanosarcinaceae archaeon
ATTCAGGAAATATGATTTCCATGTTTGAAAACATATCCGGAATAGTGATGTTGCCCACACAATGTTAAAGAGAACCATTTTAAAACACCCATCGATAAATCAAATCACAAATCATCGTGCACCACGTTTGTATTCATATATCCGATCTCATCAAATTCTGTAACCTTTAATACATCATACCGCATATTGCCACATATGACCCATACAAAAGTACAGGAACAATTTGCAAAACGCTCCCAGGCGTATGCAAAAAACTGTGCGCTTTCCAATGAAGATAACCTTAAGCGGATCATAGAACTGACCGCCCCGTCCGGCACTGACCGCCTGCTGGATGTTGCAACGGGAACAGGTTTTTTGGCATTTAAGTTTGCAAATCATGTAGCAGAAGTGATCGGAGTTGACCTGACAGTTGAGATGCTTGCAATCGCAAAGGAGTATAAGGCAGACAATAACATCAAGAATGTCATATTTGAATTGGCAGACGTGGATTCAATTCCATTCGAAGACAACAGTTTTGACATTGTATCATGCAGATTCGCATTTCATCATTTCATACACCCGGAAAAAGCAATATCAGAGATGACAAGAGTCCTGAAACATGACGGAAAACTTGTTCTTTCGGACATCACATCATCGGAAGACATCACAAAAAGTGAATATCAAAATGAGATGGAAACAATTCGTGATCCATCCCATGTAAAAAACTATCAATCATCCGAGATCAAACAGATGCTGAACGATCGTGGGTTTGAAATACTACACTTTGAGGGCTGGCCTGCTGATTTTACGTTTAATGACTGGATCTCGATGGCAGATCCCGGTGTCGAATCAGCAAAACGTGTAAAGGAAATGATGATCTATGCAATGAATAATGATCTTACAGATCTTGCTATCAGACAAAGTGATGATGGGGACATTGAATTTACTTATAGCACAAAAATAATTGTTTCAAGGAAAGAATAACATGTTTGGATGGACAGGAAGAACTATCACAGTGGATCTGGGAAACAGGTCAAT
Source organism: Methanosarcinaceae archaeon (assembly GCA_020793555.1). Taxonomy (GTDB): domain Archaea; phylum Halobacteriota; class Methanosarcinia; order Methanosarcinales; family Methanosarcinaceae; genus Methanovorans. The sequence goes on from DQIO01000179.1 coordinate 1,018, forward strand.
ATTTGAATCTAAAACAGATGTAAAGACCGCAAAAGAATATCTTGGCGGACGCGGGATGGGAGTGAAGATACTCTCGGACATGGTTGAACCCACCATTGATCCCTTGAGTCCTGAAAATCCACTAATACTAACAACAGGCCCGTTGACAGGGACACCCGCACCCATGTCGGGAAGGCATTCAATCACTACAAAATCGCCATTGACAGGAACCATTTTCGATTCAAGCGCAGGCGGTTTTTTCGGAAAGGAAATGAAATTTGCAGGGATCGATGCATTGATAATCACAGGCAAAGCAGACGAGCCGGCGTATTTGCAGATCGATAATGAAGATGTAGAGATTATCCCTGCCACGCATCTTTGGGGAAAGAACACACGGGATACGACAAACAGTCTCAAGTCCAAAGGGCGTGTTTCCTGCATAGGAAGAGCAGGTGAGCGGCAGGTTGGGATCGCAAACATTATGAACGATTATGTGCACGCATGCGGACGCGGAGGTCTGGGTGCAGTGGCAGGTTCCAAAAACCTCAAGGCAATCGTGGTGAGAGGGGATAACAAACCGGAGATTGCTGACGATGCGGCTTTTGCAGAAGCAAAGGAGAGTGCGATGCGGCTTCTTCGTGCAAGTCCCGTAACATCCAAGGGATTGAAAAATTACGGTACTTCAGTGCTGGTTAATCTCATGAACTACATGAAGATACTGCCAACCAATAATTTTCGCAGTAGGCAGTTCAAAGGTGCTGAATCAGTATCAGGAGAGTACATCAATGATAATTACGACATCAAGCGCCATTCATGCTACAACTGTCCGGTAGGGTGCAAGCGCAGTATCAGGGAAAGTGAGATAGAGATCCCTGAATACGAGACCGTGTGGGCATTTGGACCAGACATCGGGAACGATGACATGGATTCCATTATCAGGGCGAACCGGCTGTGTAACGATTATGGAATGGATACCATCTCATGTGGTTCCACTATTGCGGCATATTCGGAATTAACGTCTACTGAAATCGACCCTGCAAAACTCGATGAGTTGGTCGTGCAGATCGGGGAAGGAGAATGTGAACTTGGAGCAGGGTCGCTCGCATATTTGCGTTCAAAGGGCGCGGAAGAGTTGAGTATGAGTTCCAAAGGACTTGAGTTCCCGGGCTACGACCCGCGCGGTGTTTTGGGACAGGCACTTGGATACGCGACATCGAACAGGGGCGGATGCCATCTTCGTGCTTACATGGTTGCGCCAGAGGTTATCGGGAAACCTAAACTGATAGACCGCCTTACATTCAGCGGCAAGGCAGGTCTTGTGCAGATATTCCAGAATCTTGCTGCTGCGGTTGATTCTCTTGCTGTCTGTAAATTCGAATCCTTTGCTATGGGTGAGGAAGAACTTGCAGCACTGCTCAGTGCTGTAACTGGTATCCATTATTCTCCGCAAGACCTGCTGCGTGCGGGCGAGCGTATCTGGAACCTTGAGAAGTTGTTCAACATAGGTGCAGGTTTCACACGTGCGGATGACTCACTACCTGAGCGCATGTTTGAAAGTGGGGAGAATGGATTTGGGATCGAAAAGGAAGAATTTGAAAAAACACTTACTGAATATTATCACTACAGGGGATGGAACAATGATGGGGTTCCTTCAGATAAAAAAATAAAAGAATTGGGGATCTCCTGAATGGAAATCCCGTATTTTAGTTTATGACCGGCGCTTAAGATACGCAATGGCAAGTGTTCCCAATGCAATTGCTGCCCCAAATCCAGGTGTTGGTGCGGGTTCTTCTTCTTCTTCCTCTTCAATTGGCTCATCTTCTTCAACAGTTTCTGCTTCCTCTAAGTCTATTATTATTTCGTGTTCAGAGAATTCAGGAATATACACTGCCATTGAAACGGTATCATCCTCTTGCAGAAGGTAGCAAAGCGCTTTGTTGCCGCCTGCGAAAAGTTCATCAATGTTGCCTGCACGTTCAAGTGCAACTCCATCATACTGCAATCGAATGCGTTCAGGGTTGGTAAGGTCAATGGTTTCACCATCAAGGTTTATTGTTACTACCTGCCCTTCTTTCATCTCCGATTGAACTCCAATTACCACACGGTTTTGAATTGCTTCTTTTACCTGCATATTAACAGGAGTATGATTTAGGAGACATGCAGTATCACCTTGATTGCGGATGGTAAGTTCTGCACCCACTTTTCCAAGTGCAACCTCTTGATTTATTCTCTGGTGCATATATGACATGCCCTCAGAATATTGGTATTGTGTCTGGAAATATTGCGGCTCCATAGGAGTTGCCCTGAACATGACCTGACTGTTTTCAACCAATTCGACCGTGATGATGCCATCTGTGATCTCAACATCAAGACCGGACATATCCGAATCTTCTGCAAGGAAATCCTTGCATATTATCAGATATCCTTCAAAATTGGCTTTTGTTATCTTGATAGATATCGTGTCATTTGCACTGTCTTCCAGCTTCTCAGCCTCGACACTTTCCGCCAATTCAAATGTGACCGTTTTATCAGCCAGTGCTTTTACTTGCATTGTAGCAGTTGGATTGTCGTGCAAAAGGAATAGGCTTGATGTTCCAACATAACGGGCTACTGCACCCTGTAAACTTTCGTAGCTATAATTAAAGTCCGATACTTTTGCCGAATCAAAAATAGCGTCTCCCGATATCGCGAAATCTCTGATCTCACCGGATTCACCAAATGCATATGTCATATAATGTCCGTATGATGTTCCTCCTTCTTTCATGAATTGAAGACCATTTACCATTCCTTGTGACCTTATTCCCTGCATGGCTTGTTGTCTCATGTCAACCATATTCCTTGCATTTAATGAAGAGGTAGTTCCCCTCATATGCATGGCCATATAGTTTGCAATATCGTCAGCATTCAATCCGTATTGCTGTTCCATATCTCCTATCATCATTCCCCTATCAAAATCATTGGGAAGATCAAGGTCGTAAATTGCATCATCTTCAGATACGCCAAATGCATTACAAGTTTGTATGAATGTGTTTTCAGTTAATCCAATGAACCTATTGTCCATAGTTTCAAAGTTGTTTGCACGCATCATTTTGCCTTCACCATACAGCGTTGGTGTTGGATTGCCTTCCCCCATCTGTGCAACGGCAAGCGAGTTTATTACTAGCAAAAATAGCATAGTACTAACTAAAAGTACGACAAATTGTTTCATAGTTTTCATAAATTATCCTCCAGTCACGAGATTACTGTGAATCAAGATTACTGTGAATCAAGATTACTGTGAATTAATACTTAGATTTGAAGGTAATATATATTATGGTGCAAAAAATACATGAGCTAACAAATACGTAACATTTAACAAGTAAAAGGTCAATACCTGTGTAACTGTGTAACATATCGGAAAATTAGATGCAACTGCATGGAAATGTTGCTTGCAGAGTCCAAGCGCAGCAATATCTCGATGTTGAAAGAGTGATGTTTACAGTTTTGGATAATACCGGGAAAGGAACCGCGTTATACTATACCCGAATAAATCAACACAGGGAAATTGCAAAATGAATATCCGGACAAAGTTTCTTGCAGTCATGTTATCGCTTGTTTTAATTACAGGCATGGCTACAATCCTGATTAGCAGAACCGTTTCAACAAATATCATTGAGGAACAGGTTGGTAATCATCTGGAGACCACCGCACAATCAAGAGCACACCATATCGAGACGGTTTTATGGGGGTATAGAAAGACAGTTGATATGATGGCAGCAGGAAATCCCTTTAGAGATGCAGTGGATGAGAGCATGAATCATACAGAGAGGCTGGATTCGGTTAACAGAAGAATAGATAGTGTACTACAATCTAATAAAGATATTTCAAGGATCAGGGTTCTGGATAAAAATGGCATTGTAATTGCTTCCAGTCATGCGGATGTTGGATTTAATAAAAGTGCGAACGAAATTTTTTTTAAAGGGAGAGAAGAAGTTTATATTAGGGATGTCCATACTTCCGAATTAACCGGAAATTATATCATGAGTGTAGCTGCACCGATTCTGGTTAATGGCAAGTTCTCAGGTGTTCTTATTGTAAACTTTTATGTAGATGAAATATTTGGAATAACAACAGATAGAACAGGTCTTGGCGAGGCCGGGGAGATATTTATCATAAACAGGGACGGCTACATGATAACTCCATCGAGGTTTACCAATGATACGCTCCCTAAACAAGATGTTGAACCCGGGTATTTTAATGGCACAGAGAACACGAAACCAGAAGCAGCTTTATACAATAATTATCGTGGTGTGGATGTCTTAGGCGCTCACGCACCCATACCTGCGATGAACTGGTGCTTGTGGGCAGAGACTGATGAAACAGAAGCGTTTGCATCAGTTACCAGACTAACTATCATTATGTTTTCTACTCTTCTCGGTCTTTTATTTTTGGGTACACTGTTCTGCATCCGGGTATCCGGAACGATAACAAATCCGATTGTAAGATTGCACCATGGCACTGAAGAAATCATGAAAGGGAACCTGGATTATAAAGTCAGTACTCGGACAAGAGATGAAATCGGACAACTGTCAAGAACGTTCGATAAAATGACTGCCAATCTTAAAGAATCCGGTAGGAAACTGGGAGAGCATAGCAGAGATCTTGAGAAGAAGGTAGAAGAGAGAACTGTAAGATTGGATAACCTACTCAAGAAGAGTGAGCGACAAAAGGTTGTGATGGTGAACATTGCGCACGACCTCAAAGATACAAACATAGAGTTAAGCACGGAGATCAATGAGCGCAAGCAGGCGGAGGATGCACTGCGAGAGAGTGAACACAGGTTAATTCGAGCGCAAGAAATTGGCCATGTAGGGGATTGGGAATATGATATTGAGGCTGATTCGATTGTGTGCTCTGATGAACTTTATCGCATATACGGCATTGACCCTTCAATTAAACTGAAATTAGAAACTATAATTGAGGGAATACATCCAGATGACCGTGATTATGTCAATAGGATACTGGCGAGTTGTATTGAGAATGGCCAGAGTGAAACATTTGAATATAGGATAGTACGTCCTGATGGTTCAATACGGCATGTATATTCACCTGCTGAAGTCATACGCGATGGCAACGGTAAAGTGGTCAAGATATTTGGGATCACACATGATATTACTGAACATAAAGAATCTGAAGAAAAACTAAAAGATTATGCAAAGGATTTGGAACGTTCCAATGAACTCAAAGTCCTTTTTGTTGACATTATGCGTCATGACCTGC
>DQIO01000178.1 GCA_020793555.1 Methanosarcinaceae archaeon
AAGGAAAGTAAGTAAAACGCAAACAAAAGGTGATGTTATGGACTCATTATATACTGCATTTACGATTGCATGGATTGCAATATTTTCATACATATTTTATATGATTCGAACCCGTTTACAATTGAATAGGGAACTTGCTAAATTAGACAGGTTACTATAAAAGGCACAACAAACCGGTGTTTGTAAATGAATAAAAAACAAAAGACTGTTATTGCAATTGGGATGATTGTCGCTGTCGCAATTATTGGACTATGGGGTGTTGATTTTTCCCAGCAGTATCTTATGGTTTCAGAATTGACTTCAAACCCTGACAAATATGTAGGGGACAAAATCGGTACAATGGGTGTGATCAAGAATGGTACACTTGTTGTAACCCCGGACATTATTTCATTTACCCTGGTCGATGTAGAAGATGGAACAACTGAGATATATGTTGAATATACGGGTGATTTGCCTCCGACACTTGATGAAGGAAAAGATGTCAGCATGAGTGGTACAATGGTGGCTGCTGATAAGATCGAGGCTACACAAATCGTGGTTGGCTGTTCTTCAAAATATACTGAATAACACACCAATATCGAATATTAATTATACAATTAGATCGTGAGGGCACTGGATGAACATTGAGCAATGGGATGAACACAAACTAATTACGTCTGCGATGTCTGATATGATCGCAGATATGGACAACTCGTCCCAGATGAAAAAAATGGTCACCCATGTTTGCAATTCAGGTGGAAAAAAGATACGTCCGATAATACTTATGCTATCATCTGAAATTTGTGGTGGAGATTCCAAAAAGAGTGTTGATGCGGCTTTGGCAATCGAGCTGATACATTCTGCCTCATTGATACATGATGACCTCCTGGATGGAGGGGTAATTCGAAGAGGTCTTCCCTCAGCGCATGAAAAATTCGGTCATGCCGCAGCAATGCTATGTGGGGATTTTTTGATTTCAAAGTCGATTGAATTAATATCACCTTTTGGTACAAATGCCGTTCGTGATTTCGGACGCGCGGGTATGTATATGGCGGAAGGAGAAACGATTGACGTTAAAAGTGTCACTGGAACGTTTGAGGAGAGTAACTATTACGAATGCATCCGTAAAAAGACCGCATCCCTTTTTGCAGCGAGCGCATCTATTGGTGCATATATTGGTGGCGCGGATGACGAAGTTGCGAATAAGTGTCGGTTGTATGGGGAACATGTGGGCACTGCATACCAGATAGTAGATGACCTGCTTGAGTATCTGAATGCACAGGATGACAAGAAGTCCACTCACGAATCTGTGACATTGCCGCAAATATATCTTAAACAGATGTCACATGAGGATGCCGTAAACAAATCGATTAAGGAAGTGAAAAAACAGGTTATGTATGCAAGCGATATACTCAGAACGTTTGATGCATGTGATGCTACGGGTAAATTGTCGCAGATAACAAATCATATCACGACCGATATGCTTCCGTAAAAGCCGTTTTTCTGTATTTCAAATTCGGATAATTTTTAAATTTAAATTCAAACTTACACTTAAATTCAAACTTAAACTTAAACTTAAACTTAAACTTAAACTTACAGGTGAATCCATGCGCGTATATGATAAATCAGTGATCAAAGTAAATGCCAGTGCAGAGAATGGCAAAGTTGTACTTGATGCAGAGGGTGCGATGGCACCGATCGCAAAACCAATTATAAAACGAATAAACAAGATATTCCAGGAAGAAAAACCAATCTCAGTGGATGATGATAAGATTATTTTTTCAACATGGGTTCCACCAATTCCGGGAGAGGTTTTTGACAGGGTGATCAGTGCAGAAGTTGGTTCTATTCTCAGGAAACGCATTCCTGACCAATTATCGATCGGAATCACAGCACAATGCCCGAATAATTGTATTCACTGCGGTGCGTCAGATATTATTGCAGATCCAGAACTTTCTTTTGAGGAAATAAATCATACAATAGACCAGTCGCTTGACCTTGGCGCCTATCTTATATCGTTTGACGGCGGCGAGACCATGCTTCGAAAAGACCTTGTGGATATGGTTGCACGTGTGGATAAAACACGCGCGATCGCTACATGTTTCACATCCGGTTTTGGGCTAACTGAACAAAGGGCACAGGATCTGAAGGCTGCCGGTCTATATGCGGCTCGCATCAGTATTGACAGTCCCTTTGAAAAAGAGCATGATCGTGTCCGGGGGCGTGATGGTGCATACAGGGATGCTATCAATGGTATCAAGAATGCACGCGCTGCCGATATATTGACCGATATGTTCGTGGTGGTGTCGCCTGACAATATCGATGACCTTGATGATTTTTATAATCTTGCAGTGGAGATGGATATGCAGGAGATGTCGATTTATGAGATTATTGCAGTTGGACGTTGGCTTGATCACGAAGATGAGGTTATTAACCAAAAAGATGTATCACGTCTTGAAAAGTTCCAAAAGGGTAAGAATACGAATCCAGATGGTCCAAGGGTTACTGCGTTCCCATACTTTATGGGGCCTGACCAGTTCGGCTGTTTTGCGGGGCGGCGCTGGATACATGTCACGTCTGCGGGTGATGTTTTGCCGTGTGCATACACTCCTTTGTCGTTTGGAAATATTCGGGAAGACAATCTTGGAGATGTATGGAAACGTATGGGCAAACACATTGCTTACAAGTCATCAGCTGATTATTGCATGATGCGGAATCCTGAATTCAGGGCCAAGTACATCCATACGATTCCGGATGATGCACAATTGCCGTACAGGCTCGACAAAGTTGATTATTAGGATGAAGCGGTGTATACAGGTTAATGTATTTTAAAAAATTACTGGGAATCTGATGTACAAATTTTAATTTAATTATTGTAATAATTCATGAAAAAAGAATAAAAGAATTGGACGATTCCCTAAAAATCGCCCAAAATACAAATACAAATTCACTCTCACTCATTCTTCATATGCACATCCACCTGTGGATATGGAATTACCACACCTTCCTTCTTGAAAGCCTCGAAAATGCCACTGGTGATCTCGAATTTGACAGTCCAGTAATCTTCAGTCTTGGCCCATGGCCTGAGCTGGAAGTTCACTGACGAATCTGCAAGTTCCTTGGTCACAATACCGGGTGCAGGATCGCTTAATACCAATGGGTTGTTCTTCATCAGGTCAAGTGCTACCTGAATTGGTATATTCAGGTCAGAATCATAACTCACGCCAACATTGACATCAACCCTTCTTGTAGGCATTCGGGTAGCATTGACAATGGGACTCCCCCATACCAGTTTATTCGGAATCGTGACATATTTGTTGTCAGGAGTAAGCAGTTCGGTTGCCAGAATACCAACCGCAGTAACAGTACCACTTGAACCATTGACTTTCACGTATTCATTTTTATCAATCGGTCGAAGGCTGGCAATCCAGACCCCTGCGGCCATATTCGAAAGGGAATCCTGCATCCCGAAACCCAAGACCAGTCCCAGAACTGCTGACAGGCTGATCATCATCGAACCTACAGCAAATCCAAGTGCTCCTATGAATGCAAGAATTACTACAACATACAATAAAGCAGTCAGGAACCTTGACAGAAATTCAATAACAAGTTCCGGAAGTTTTGTCTTCTTTAATCCATTATTGAACATGGAAACTACGATCTTCACTAATATAAATCCTGCAACCAGGACAATCAGTGCAAACAACACTTTAGACACAGCCACACTCGTATAAGGTATGGTCTGCGATAATATACTTAAATCAGCCAATTCACAACCCCCTAATTCAAAATTTAAAACTTAAAACTTAAAATTTACAATTAAGAATTAATAAGATTGACATCATAATAAATATGATGGCTGGCTGGATTACGATAGCAAAGTGGGAATTCTTCCGCTCAAAACTTAAATTCGATGCACGTTCCTTGATGTTGTTAGCCTTATCCCTCATTTTTTTGATCGCCGCATCCTATTTCGCGGCACAGACCGGCATGAACATGAACAACGACATGTACCGCGTGGCGTTAACCAATCCCGCTCTTGAACCGGTACTTGGTATTGACCAGAGGTTCAATGTCATGACAGTTGACGCGAATACGGCAAGCAACATGTATGCAGCCGATGCCGACCTTGTGATAATAGACCCGAATGTGTTCATGGCGGATACACAAAAATCAGCATCCGCTTCCGAAGCATTGAAAAGTACACTGAAAAATCATCGCGAAGGCGTTCTAACCTCCTACAACGATATCAACAACACCCATCCTGTCTGGGTGACAATACACTACCTCGAACGTCCTGAGACTTTTCAGGTATTAAGTGGCGAACGCCGGGTGGCGTCTGAAGATGAAGCCGCAACTATCAGGTTAAGTCAGGAAGATATCGAAGCCGCTGCAAGCGGGGGTAGATTGGCAGGAGAGGTCGAAACCGGAGCCATTCAATCGACACCTCAAACAGCGGAAGAATTCGAAGCAATACAGACACGTAATCTGTTCGAAAAACAGACAATCGCAACCCCGTCCCATTTTGCACCACCGATCCCGTTCACAGCGATACTGTACTCATTTATGTTTATTTTCCCGATATATTTCGTATCCCAATTCTACTCATCCAGTATCATGGATGAACGTACCAACAAAAAGTGCGAACTCGTACTTGTCGCACCACTTCGCGGTGCGGATATCGTGATTGGTAAGACCGTACCCTACATCCTTGTCACAATGGTGATAATAGCCATTGTCACAACGTATATCAAAGGACTGCCCACTGACCCCGAAACGATCAAAAGCAGTTTGTTAATTCTCGCGACCATGTTCCCAATAGTGTTGCTGTTCTTTGCATTCTCATTCATCTCCGCGATCCTTTCGCGGAGTTTCAAGGAACTCACTTTTGCAATGGTCTTTTTGTCAGTTGTGGTATCAGGATATTTGTTCTTCCCTGCAATGTTCGCAAATGTACATGCCATAAGCACCATCTCCCCGATGACACTTATCGTACTGCTCATTGAAGGAGACACAATTGGAACAAGTGAATATCTTTTCTCAACACTGCCATTTTACTTTGTAGGTTTTTCAGTCTACGTATTTGGCACCTATATCTTCAGGGAAGAAGACCTGTTTACCCAGAAACCAATAACGCAAAAACTTCTGGACTGCGTCGAGATATTCCTGTCAAACCCTTATGGGTCGGTCTTCCTGCTGAGCATTATTTTCATTCCGTTCGTGTATATGGCACAGTTGATGCTGATAGTTATGCTCTTTAACCTGCCTTTGCCCTACTCTGTCATTGTGATGATCATTCTGGCTGCACTGACCGAAGAACTTGTAAAATCGATTGGGATATACACCTTATTCAAGAGAAAAATGGTCGCACCCACCCTGAAAAATGCTGCTACTCTTGCCGTGCTGGCAGGTGCGGGTTTTTTTGTTGGTGAGAAGTTGCTGGTTTTCATAACACTGGCTCCGATCGCCACATCGGTATTTGGTTCTGTCATGACCATGGGTACCCTGCTGCTCATGCCGCTTATAGTACACATTACAGGCGTGATGGTCGTATCACTTGGAATGTATGCGATCAGTCCCAGATGGTACCTGCCTTTTGTTTTGTTTGCAAGTATCCTGCATGGGTTATACAATCTATTCATCCTGAGGGGGATTCTGTTTGGCTAAACAAAAATCCAATATGACGCTTGAGCCCCGCATTGTGATGCTTATTGCAAAAAAGGAGTACCGCGAGGTTATGCATGAGAAGACATTCATTCTTTCGGTGTTGATCCAGTTATTTATTGCATCATTTTCAACATTCCTTGTGATCGGGCTGACATCATTCTACGACCCGACAGCCCTTGGTGAACTTGATATGGGAAGTACGAAGATCGCAGTTGTAGGCAATAATGATTATGATAGCGAATTGTACCTGTTGCTGCAGAATAGTGATCTTGCCCCTATTTTGTATGGCGGTTTCTCTGATGCATATACTGCATTCTATGACCGCAAGGTTGATGCTATCCTGATAATCCCTGATGAACCACCTGACGGATACGAAACTTTGGATATTGATATCTATCTACCCAGATCTGACCTTAAGGCAACCCTTGTTTCCTTACAACTGAAAGAACCACTTGAAAAGTTTGAGCAGAGCGTGCGTGACATCAGGACAAAACGAGTGGCAGGATATATACCCCTGAATCTCAATATCGTAGAGAGAACGACAAAAACCTCGTCAACGTATTT
>DQIO01000177.1 GCA_020793555.1 Methanosarcinaceae archaeon
TCGAACTGGTTGGCGGGAGTGATATGTATGACCTCAATTACAAGATACCTGTCAAGGTTGATGACAGGGATTTGAAACTCATCGTGTCAAATCTGCCTTCAACTGTTATGAATGAGATTGCCATCATCACTCTTGATATTGTGAACACTCGCGCAAATGATGTGACATCTGTCATTGTAAAATCTGTTGGGGATGGTGTCGTTTTCACACCTTCAGAGGTATTTGTCGGAACCATTACGGCAGGAAATAAATCTACTGCGACGTTTACTCTTGATACAATGGAGTCCAGTTCCGGTGTTAAAGATGTGTCATTTTCGGCATCGTACTTCAATGGCGATAACCTACACAGTTCCACAGAGATGAGTACTACTATTAATGTTGTTGAGAAGTCATCACTGCTTCTGACAGCGATTGAGATTGCGGATATCGGGTCAAAATATTCGATTACCGGAGATATCAATAATGTGGGGACGACTGATGCCAAGAACGTCATGGTGTCGATAGTGGAATCTGATGATGTAGAACCGATCCAGCCGTATGCTTACTATTTTATAGGCACTCTTGAAGCAGATGATTTCAGCAGTTTTGAATTATCAGCACGTGTATCCGGCGACAGAACAAGTATTCCGGTTCTTATCGAATTCAGGAACACTGATAATGCGTATACTTCTATCACTGAAACGATCGATCTGGGGAGCAATTCAATAACTGTTTCAGATAGCAGCGAGGGTATGTCGCCGATTGTTATAGGTGCTATCGTAATATCTGCTATTGCAATTATTGGTATCATCGGCTTTTCATGGAAAAAGCGCAAGGAAAGTGCGTGATCCGGTAGTGGTGTCATTATGCCTGATCAAATCGTTGAATTGCAAAATGTTACCAAGATGTATACTCTTGGTTCAAATAAGATATATGCACTCAATAAGGTTGACCTGTCGATAAAAAAAGGTGATTTTGTAACTATTATGGGTCCGTCGGGTTCGGGTAAATCCACTCTTCTTAATATGATTGGGTGTCTTGACCTTCCCACTGAGGGGACTGTTAAGATTAACGGGATTGACATTTCTACTCTGGATGATGATAAACTGACGGCGATTCGCAGGAATAATATAGGGTTCATTTTCCAGCAGTTCAATTTGATACAGGCATTGACCGCGATCGAAAATGTGGAGATGCCAATGATCTTTAACAATGCATCAGCCGATGTAAGGAGAGAAAAGGCACTTTCGATGTTTGAGCGTGCGAATCTTGAAGCCGAATACGCAGACCATAAACCAAACGAACTGTCAGGCGGGCAACAACAGAGGGTGGCGATTGCGCGTGCTCTTGCAAATGATCCGCCGATCATACTTGCGGATGAACCGACAGGTAACCTTGATACTAAAACCGGCAAAAGTGTGATGGATCTTTTGAGTGATCTCAATGCGAAGGGGACGACTGTTATCGTGGTGACGCATGACCAAAAACTTGCGGAATACTCGAATTTGAATATCAGGCTCAGTGACGGGGAGGTGTGTCATGAATTTGACTAAAAACCTCAGGAGTAATATGTATGTTCAACTTGCCAGACGGAACCTTACGAGGCATAGTATGCGGACGGTTTTGGCAGCGATCGGGATCATTATTGGCGTAATCGCAATTTCATCAATGGGGATACTTGGGAATAGTTTGAAATTGTCGGTATCATCATCACTTGGGGATGTGGGGAATGAACTTATCGTGTATCCGGCGTATGGCGAGAATACGGTCACGGAAAAACAGCTTGACCAATTGAAGAAGGTTGGTGATGTTGAGTCTGTTATTCCTGTAATGATTAGCAGCGGAAAGGTTGAGTATAAAAGTGAATCTACGTATGGAAATGTATACGGCATTGAGAAAGACGATGCTTTGCTGTTGGTTGAGGTGGATGAGGGGAAGATGTTCAGGGCAGGTTCTTCTGATTGTGTGGTCGGTGCGAGTCTTGCAAGGCATTTTGAAGTAAAGGTCGGCGGCAAGATTACAGTGAAGGATTCACAGTTTCGTGTGGTCGGGATACTTGAAGAGGCAGGATTTGGTTTTGGGATAAGTCCTGATCAGGGTGTGTTCATGTCTCCGCAGGTGTATGAGAAGATATACGACGATAAGGAGGATGGATACAACAATGTTATCATGAAGGTCAAGACCGTGGATGATATTGAGATAGTGAAAACTGCGATCGAAGACCGGCTCAATAAAAAGGAGGAGGTTGTACAGGTTCTTGCAACGAATTCGATATTGGACAGCATTGACGAGATTTTCAATTCGATCTCGCTGTTCCTGATGGGAATCGGTTCGATTTCGCTTCTTGTTGCAGGTGTCAGCATCCTGAATGTGATGCTCATGTCCACGATGGAACGAACCAAGGAGATCGGCATTATGAAAGCCGTCGGAGCCTCAAGAAAGGATGTTCTGAAAATGTTCATGATGGAAGCATTGTTCCTCGGAATTGCAGCCAGCCTTGTTGGCGGGATCTTAAGTTTAGGCGGCGGCTTTGTGGTTAATATCCTGATATTAAAGGAGAGTTCCTACTTTTTCGCGCCGTCCAACTTTTTGTACATCATTGCAGGCGTGCTGTTTGGAGTTGTTACGAGTCTTGCCGGTGGCATGTATCCGGCGTGGAAGGCTGCGAATATGCGGCCGTTGGATGCGTTGCGGTATGAGTGAAGTTGTGGGGGTATCGAGATATGCCGCCCCGCCCGCGAATCTCACTCCACAAGTGTCCACACTGGCGTTCATCTGAAAATCTCATCAGCGCGACTGTGATCGTGCTTTATACAAATACAACATCCGATATGCCTGCAATGTTCGCAGATGCGCTGGCAACAGCAGTGTTTGTGATGGGAGAAGACGGGGTCGTGATGATAGATAGTGTGAAAAACTATATCTTGGACTCAAGATTGTTTTAAGTTTTTTAATTTATGTCCAAGTGTGTCTTTCAAATGATGCATACCTTCATCATTGTTTAAATATTTTAAAATCCGGTGATGCCCAAGATTGAAAGGAATATCATCCATGCTTTGTGTAATGGGTATCACATTTTTCCCTAATGTATGAGCAATTCCTGCTTCATAAAATACATTTGGATTTTTGGAAGTAAAATCCACAATTACAATTGAAGAACAATATATTAACTCAAAAATATCCTGAATTATTGTACTATTATTCCATAAATCATCTGCCCTATGACAAATCATGTTTTCATTAGAACATGCTTCCTTTATCGTTTCAATAACATTATCAAATTCCATATCGAACGGCATCATTACCGATACCAATTCATCAACTACTGGTTTTTTGGGAATATCGAATACTGAAGGCAAAAAAGATATTGTACTCCTTGCATCATTTGCATCTATAGAAGTAGAAATGAAGTCATTCATCACTTTACGAAGAGATGTATTACCAGTATTTTTATCTTTTTCCACATATAGACTTTGAGACTTCAGAATATTGTTAACTTTGTTTATAGCAATATTTTGATTTAAATCCATGAAATTAGTCGGATCTAATAAATGCTCAATAATCTTCTTTAATTCAGGAGATGGATAAGGCGATTTTGGATTCAAATCTGTATTCAAATTGCTTAAAACTCCTGCGACCCAATGCCGTCTAGTAGAACCATCGTGTTGATAATCTAAATCAATTTCCCTAAAAAATCCAGTTAAGTAAGATGAAGAACGATAAGGAAAGCTAGTATGAGGTTCGTCCCCACAAATCATGAGCGCCAATCGGTCTATAATCGATGGTTTTAATTTCATGTTTTAAAATTCCTATGTGTGTAAACAAATGTTAGCCAGATATATATCCGAGTCTGCTCTCATGTGCACTCCAATAGCAGTTACTATATCCTACAGCGTACAGACATAAAAATCCTGCTTAAAGTGATTGCGTCTTTAAAAATCATCATATTCAATCAATTCATTTCCACTCATACCAGTTTGAAATGAGTTAATCTTTACTCGATTTTTTATAACACGTGTAACAAACAGGTTTTGCTACAGTACTATTAGAATTCTTTCCACAAGCATGGCAGAACTTCTCTTTATATTCAGAATTGCTGTATTTTTCCCACGATTTGTAACATTTTAAACAAAGTGGTTTTTCAGGATTTAGTTTTAGATCCGTTCCACATCGAATACAAAAGCCCATATCTTTCTTCGGCTGTTTTTTGTTGATTTTTGTAGGAACTTTTTTGGATTCTGTAGGGGCATTTGTCTCTATTTTTTTTACTGAAAACTCAGGTTGCTGACTTGTTTTTAGGATTATCTTCACTTCATTGAAAATATTATTATATAACTCAGGCTCCTTTTCTTTCTCAACTATAATACCCATTTCTCGATTATTTTGTTGGGAATACTGATACAAGTTCATGGAAGCGATGATTGCTGTATTTTCATTTAAGTAACACTTAGCGTGGAGATTTTCGCAAGCGGAAATTTTAACACTGGTTAATTCTTGCAAGAAATTCATGTCTTCGGCATTTATTTTATTATCTTTCCTATAGACTACACGAATATCGATTTTTTGTAAATCTCTTTCTGCAATAAGATGTTTGAGACTACCTGCAATTTGGAGATAGGGACTCACCAAAATTAGTTTTTCATCTGATTTTTTAATTAATTCTTCAAGATTGTAGGATATTCCAGTAGTCGTTAAAAACTCTGCCATTTTTATACACCTCATTAATTAATTTTTGCCATTCTGCAGTCACTATACTCGGACTTAACAGGCTTTTCGACAATATACATTTCATCAATTTAATAACCATTCAAAAATTTCAATAAGCAAATAGCAATAAGAATTCATCATATATATAGATTTATTTGAAGTGGGCAGACACACCAAAACTCTGCCCCAACACCATGATTTCAACTTGCTCTTTTCATAAAAATACCGACTGACAGTAAAGAAAAAACGAACGAGCAACTAACAAAGATCAAGGAGCAGAAAAAAACCAAATAACACATGCCGCCATCTAAAATCACCAACTCCACGCCGGGTGAGATAAATCAAACCAATTTAATCCCCGACCTGATTGAAGAACAGTATTTTGAATTCGCAAGCATGTGCGGTTTTGGTTTGAATGCTTATTGATGATTGACAATTGATCGCACCCTGAAATCCGGCATCAACAAATTCTCATATTGATCAAAAATAAAACAACAGATTATGAGCGTATCACTCACACCGTTACAATATGATCTCGCTTACGCAGCACTTAATCTCCTATGGTACTTCATTATCGCGATGATACGAACCACGGGGGCACGGAGAATTAAGCCTTTAGAACGCGAGCCTGATATATTATATTACGCGCCAACCCTTTGAGGATGTTTGAGGTTAAACCCGTCTTCAAAGACCTTCTTAAGAAGATCTTTTCCGTGGGGCTGTGGGATGATTTGTCCTGTTTTTGTTGCAGTTTCTAACCAGAGTTCCATGGCAATCTTGACCTCTTCTAACGCTTCTTCTTCAGTATCCCCAAATGCAGAGCATCCACGTAGCTCAGGAACCACTGCTATATAGCCCTCATCATCTTCACTGTAAAAGATTTCTATTGCATACTTATACATCGTGTTCGAACTCCTCTAAGAGATTGTATTTTTCAACAATTTTTATAAACTGTTTCACTTGATATGGTTTTGCTTTTCCACCTACATTTTGGAAATACAGCATTTCCCCGATTTCTTCCTGAACATAAATACGATGACTACCTTTTCCACCTTTAAATCTAAAACCAAAAGCTTCTACAATTTTACATAATTTTTCAAAACGAACGTTTTTTGGATTATTTTTTAAGTCCTCAAACAAACGACGCTTTTTCATATAAATACAACCCAAACATTAAATTAAAACTTTTCGCACCATATACCATAAACACGGAGAAATGAAGTATTCCTTATCGTCCACAGTAAGACGAAACTGACTGCCGACAAACGCAAACAATCCACCCATCGCGCGAAGAAAGTCCTCGATCCGTAAAATAAGTGCACGTTTCAGCTCGCGTTCGGAATGCTCTTCGCCCATTTCAAGAAAATCCTCGCTATGCTCGAATTTACACGAACTTATGTTTATAAAACAGAGATTGTCGGAAAAGTCCCTCACTTATATAAGTTTCACCCATATTCTCTTTTTAATTTTCCGTTTGACGTGATATCTGACATAATTC
>DQIO01000176.1 GCA_020793555.1 Methanosarcinaceae archaeon
GTATTGACCCTTCCTTTGCCAAATGAAACACTGTACGATGTATTGACCCCTTCCAACTATGGTAATGGTAATTCCAGCAAGTGCAGCGACTGTTACAATTGATTTTGAAGACTTGGTTCATGATGAGATCATTGGATCCCATTATCCGGGACTGACATTCTCATCCAATGCGAGAATTATGAATCATAGTCTTTTAAGTGAGTCTCAAGCAGATATATATACGCCTCATTCAGGAACTAATATGTTTTGCGATTCATCTAACATAAGAATTAATTTCACATCTCCTGTTTCAAGGGTAAGGATTTGGTACACATCACTAAATTTTTCACTATTTATGCCTATGATGGTAACGATAATCCTATTGGCAGTGACGAAGGTAGCTATAATTCTGGATCGAATAGTAATCTAGAAGTGAATAATTCAAATATAGCATATGTTATCCTCAGTGATGGTTGTAGAGCATATGATGATTTGGAATATGATACATATACAGGTACACCAATTCCAGAATTTCCAACTATAGCATTACCTGTCCTTTCTGTGATAGGTCTTATGTTTATGTTCCAGAGAAGAATGGACAAATAGGTATTTGCCCATTTTTTAAAAATCACTTTTTGAGCATCAGATTTGATGCTCCTTTTTTTCAAAATTAGTTTATGTGATTATCTCTAAGGATGATGTGGAAAATACTCAAAAAGTACTTTTACACTGTGTGGTTACAAAATATATTTATATCCCATTGATCTCTATGGCAGCGCTGAAGTTTCCATAGCTGCAAATCCCGATCAAGCGATATCTTTCGATGTATCGATCTGGACACCGTCGCCAACCTTGAACTTGATCATTTCTGTATTTGGCACCATTCCACGTATCTTTGGAATTGCAAGCATACTAGTCATATTATCTGAGGTGCGTTCAAGTGCGATGTCAAATATCACATCAGCAGAATTCAAGATGTCGTTCTCAACATTCTCGGAATGACTGCCTTTCAATCCGTAGAGGTAAGTCATGCAGTCTATTTCTTTTGTGGTCTCATAAAGAATATTTGTCAGCCTTTTCAACATACCAAGATTCACATTCAGGTTCATGTAAAAGGAGAAATTATCAAAGATGATGTTGACATCTTCGTTCATTGATTCATTCAAGATGTTTTTGAGATTATATTCAGTGAACTCTATGATCTTTGCATCAACGTATTCATTTCCGACAGTATCGATCATCTCACCAAATGGTGTTAGGTAGTATTCACTATACACATCAATAAAGGAGATATTGGATGTGTCAAAGTTCAAATTCGCAATATCATTTTGAATAAATTTTGGTCTTCGGCTTGTTGTAAAATAATATGTTTTTCGTGCTTGGGTGAATTGATATAGAAAAACTTCAGACATTGATCTGGAGTCAGCCGAAAAATAGACCAAAGACCTTTCAGGTAATCCACCGCCTAAGCTCCTGTCAAGAACAAATATGCCTGTAGGTTTTACTTTTGGTCCTTGCTGGGTAATAGATTGTACGTCAGCCATTGCATCTTGTGCAGATACATTTAGTTCCGCCATCATTCATTCCTCAAGATATAAATTGGTTTTTATATTTTGTAAGTATATGGTGCATCCGAAATCAAACAAATACAGATAAACAATATTTATGAACATGCATATAAAGGACATGTCCAATCTTGCATGACTAGCACTTATATATGGCCATTGACAATTGAAATACATACATGACTCTCTGGACACTCATAAATGCTGAAAAATCAAAATTCATTGTTTTGCCGATCAGGGATAAAAAGAAGAATCCTCTATTTGTTGGGGAACTTATCTTAAGAACCACATCGGCAGGCCCGCGTCCACATAAGTTCAGGGTATTTCGTGATGGGAAGGATGAGTATCGTCCACCTGAAGAGTTTGTTGATCTTTTACGGCTTTCAGAACGCATCATGGTTGTAAATGGCGGGGACAGCAGACGAACATCCGAGATTTTAGAGATGCTTAAAGGTTTTCAACTTGAGGCTGACATGGTCAATGTCTGCAGGTTTTGCTTCATAAAGCGAAAATTCAATTTTGTGAACAAAAAGTCAATAAAATACCATCGGGAATTGATATGTGAAGAATGTGCAAAAGAGGAACTCATGCGCGCACTTCGAAATTCCCAGACGAATTATGGTGACGAAGCAGTCGCACACATGGAAGAACTGATGCTGCGGTCAAAAGACCTTGACCGCACTGTGGGAATGCTAAACCCACAAAAACTTGATCCTGACTTTACCCGTTTTGACACGGTTAAAGCAAATCCCATTAAAAGTACAGCGAAGATCGCCGACCTTCCGATAAGAAAAAAATTCAAGTCCATTCTACTGGAAAAGTCAGATCATCTTCTGCCTGTACAGTCGCTCTCGGTTGAAAAAGGGCTGCTTGATGGAAAACCACAGCTTGTTACTTCTGTGACTGCAACCGGTAAGACACTCATTGGTGAGATGGCAGGAATTGAGAATATCCTGCGCAGTAAGGGGAAAATGCTGTATCTTGTCCCTTTAGTGGCACTGGCAAACCAGAAATATGACCAGTTCACAAAACGATATGGCAAAATCGGGTTAAATATATCCATACGTGTCGGAAGTGCCCGTATAAAGACCAAAAAAACGGCATCAATGAGCAGGTCACTTGATTCTGAAATCATTATAGGTACCTATGAGGGACTGGATTATATTCTGCGTACAAGCAATGCAGACCTGCTTGGACAGGTTGGTACGGTTGTCATTGATGAGGTACACATGCTTGAAGATCCTGAGCGAGGACACAGGGTGGATGGAGTAATTGGGAGGCTGAAGTATATTGCATCCGATGCCCAATTCATCTATCTCTCTGCAACAGTGGCAAAACCGGAGGTTCTTGCCAAAAAACTTGATGTCGATCTTGTTGAATATGAGTATCGTCCGGTTCCGATCGACCGGCATCTTATGTTTTGTCAGGAAACTGACAAGATTAGGCTTATCTCAAAACTTGCAAGGGACGAATATAACAAGACGTCTTCAAAAGGGCACAGGGGACAGACAATCGTTTTTACCAATTCAAGACGCAACTGCCACCGCATATCAGAAGCCATTTCGATGCCATCGGCGCCATACCATGCGGGTCTTACTCAGCATGAACGAAAATCTGTTGAGAGGAGATTTGAATCTGGAAAATTGCCGGTTGTTGTGACAACTGCCGCGCTTGCGGCAGGTGTCGATTTTCCTTCGTCTCAGGTAATATTCGAATCTCTTGCTATGGGAATCTCATGGCTATCGATGCAGGAGTTTTTGCAGATGTTGGGGCGTGCAGGGCGACCTGATTATCATGACTTAGGTGTTGCTGTGCTATTGGCTGTGCCGAACAAGAAATACACATCCGATCAGGCAGAATCCGAGGAAGTGGTTGCTGTGAACCTTCTAAAAGGCAGGATGGTACATACTGAGGTCAATTACGGGGAGGATGAGCAGATGGAGGAAATTCTTGCATCTGCTGCGGTTACGTCTTCGAAGAAGGATCTTGAGATGATTCACAGGTTGATGCTTGGTGATTTTGCAATGGGTGCGCTGTTTTCACGGTTGAAGAAGTATAAGTTAATCACGCAAAAAGGTGATGACATTTCGCTCACACGTTTTGGCAGCATTGCAGCAAGACACTTTTTGTCTGTTTCAAAGGCGTTCTTGATACGAAGTGCGGTTTTGGCAAATAATGATCCTCTGGATATTGTGACAAATCTTGAGTTTTTTGATGCTGCATATTTTAAGTATGCGCCACAAATATCGGTTGCTTTGAATATCAATATGCCATCAAGGGTGTTTCAAGGTGCTTCAATCGATATTCTTTTTGAGGGTGAGAATATTTCAAAACTTGACATGAGGCTTCAGGACCAGTTATTTGATTTTGCATCCGAGTTTTTGGCATGTTCGTGCAGGGATTCGCCATATTGCGGCTGTCCGGAGCGCAAGTTCTCGGCAAAGGTTATCAAGCTCAGGGCTGATGGGTATGATCCTGTCGGAGTTGTGAGGAAACTGGAAGACCTGTACGGAATTACGGCATACGGTGGTGATGTTTTGGGTTATCTGGATGGTGTTATCCGAAACCTTGATGCGGTGGAAATGATTGCAAAGGCTTATTCTAAAAGGGATATCGCTAAGGAAGCTAAACGGTTGAAAAGGGCAGTTGAGGGTTGATGGAATGATATCATTCTGTGCGGATTATGTTACCTTCATCAAAACATATTAAAGGGATGTGGTTAAACTACAAGTGAATCAGGAGTCTGGAACATCTTTACTATTAATTACAAGTAACGGATAAGTTATAGGATGTATTTATATGGCTGAAAATAACGACAATGATAAGTTAAGAGATAGAAGAAAAGTTAAGATTGAGTTCTATAGGCCCGATGATTTCAAGCAGGTTTATTCAATAGGCGCGATAGGTGGGCACAGTCCGTATGATTTCCGGATCGGATTCTATAATGATTCCCCACGTGCATTTGGTGAACAACTGGATTCACCTGTCATTGAGAGGCGGGTGGAGACTGAAGTGATACTGACACCTCTTGCTGCACTTGAACTTTCACGCTGGTTAAATCAGCATATTCAGGATTATGAGAATATGTTCGGTCCGATCAGTAAGATGCAACCGGCTGCTGAGAAGCCAAAAGCCAAACCTTCAAAGGACAGTTCCGAGATACAGGGCTATATATAAGGTAATGACAGGTCAATTGGTAGGTTTGCGCCCATTAAATCGCTAACCATAAATATGATATTGTGCATTTAAAATCCCTTAGTGTCTAATTATTATCGTTCTATTGATGTTTAACAATTTAAAATTTAATGTGAGGATATAATTTTGTTCCCTAATAAAAAAGTTCAAAAAGCGATTGGTTCAAAGGTTCAGGTGGAGATGAAAGGAGATCATCATATTCTTGAAGGTACTCTTAAGAGCGTGGATGATTATCTCAACCTTCATCTTGTGGATGCTGTCGAGATCGTAGATGGTGAGAAGCTTCGCTCTCTTGGCTCTGTGGTTTTGCGTGGAAACAACATTATTCTCATAATCCCTGTAGAAAATTGATATTTTTAATGCTGTGGAAATATTATCATGGATCTGGATGAATTAACGTTAGACACGATTCGCAAGCATAAAGACGGTGTTTTCCAGAGTGAACTCTGGAAGGAGATGGATATCGATAGCCGGAAATGCTCAAGGATTGTGACAAAACTTGTAAAAGGTGAACTTGTTGTACGTGAGTCTGCTGTTTCGAATGGTGCAAGAACGTACCTGCTAAGGGTGGCAGAAGATGCAAAGCCATCTTATGATGAACTTCTGGCAGGGGAGATGTTCTCTCCATGTGCAGGATGCAGGGATGCGTGCCAGCCTGAATACTGCGGTAAACTTGGTGATTGGGTATTGCAGTTAGTTGATCTTGACAATCAATCCTGACATCAGGCGAAAGTTTAATAATGGTGTGTGACTTATTGTGGTCGCTTCACTGCGATATTCATTGTGCTCCGGTAGTGTAGTCCGGCCAATCATTCTGGCCTTTCGAGCCAGTGACTCGGGTTCGAATCCCGGCCGGAGCATTTGAATCTTTTTTTATACTTTTTCTGCCTCTTCGCTGTTTTGTGTGGGCAAGGCTTCCGTTACAGAAAATTCATTTCTGTTATCCCGTAAACAATAATTAGATAGGCACTATTCCATAATCTAGTGATATACACCAAATATGCCACTTAATCAGTTGAACACCGATTTTTGCCAAGGGTTTATGTTCCATAATTGACCCATGGCCAAGATATCCAAAAGCGAAGTTTTTTGTTATCTAAACGGGGCACCAGATGCGATTTATGATAAATCTCATTTGATTTTAAAAATGTATCGGTCATGGAACTTATAATGTCCAATATTTATTGTTAAATTTTCATAACCAACGTACATAGGGGGGTTTAAGGCCTATTTTGGGCTTATTTCTATACCACGATTGATATTGGTATTAACTTATAGTTGGATCTCAGAATTTTTATGTAACATAGACGAAACATATTCTAGAGCGATATTTCATGAAAAACGTTACTATCCTAGTGTCGAGTCAACCATACAATATCGCTAGATATATGATCTGACACTGTTCCAT
>DQIO01000319.1 GCA_020793555.1 Methanosarcinaceae archaeon
GATCGTACCTACGGATCAGGGTATAATACTGGATGCAAGTTAGCCGGGTAAATGAATAAAAGGTTGGTAAAATGACTCAGATACCTGTTGAGCACCCCAGATACGAGTCTCTCGTCACACGCGAGAGAATTGTTGAAGGGGTGCAAATAGGTATTACCAGTAAACAGGGTTTGATCGCACAAGGTCGGGGTGAGACTTTTGATTACCTTCTTGGCGAACGAACAACTACAACCGCTGCATATTCAGAGCGTGCGGCGGTTGCATTACTTCTTCTTGCACACAATCCCATTATTTCAGTAAATGGCAATGTAGCAGCACTTGTACCAAATGCAATTGTTTCGTTGTCTGATATGACAGGCGCACCGCTTGAGGTAAATCTCTTTCACAGGAGCGATGCACGTATGCATAAGATCATCGAGCATTTAAAAGCCCATGGCGCGGCGAATGTTCTTGGCAGGAAAGGTGGCGCACGCATTGATCTTAATCATGACAGGGCAATCGTGGATGAAGAAGGAATATATAGTGCAGATGTAGTGCTGGTACCTCTTGAAGATGGAGACCGATGTGGAACACTTGTTAGTATGGGAAAAAATGTTATTACAATTGACTTAAATCCTCTCTCGCGTACATCCTTTTCATCAAATATATCCATTATTGACAATATCACTCGTGCAATCCCGAATATGGTGCAATTTGCAAAAGAGATGAAACATAATAAAACCGAAGAACTGGAATCTATCGTCGATTCATATAATAATGATAAAGTGCTTTCCTCTGCGATGTACGAAATGTCTGAAACACTAAGAAATATGTCAATTGAGCGTGGTATTGAATGGATCTGATAGATGAGACGCGCAAGTTTGTGTCAGAGGTGCTCAAGGATGAGCCGAGTACACACGATATGTCGCATATCGATCGTGTGGAATCTGTTTGCATTAAGATCCATGAACGCGAAAGCGGGGATATCAAGGTACTGCGTCTTGCTGCGCTTTTACACGACGTTGGAATAGTGAGGGAGCATAATGAAGGCGGCGACCATGCCGAGTACAGCGCAGACATTGCACGGGAATTTTTATCCCGTGCTGGTGCAGATAATAGTCTGGTGGATCATGTGACTTCATGCATACGGACACACCGTTTCAGCCGTGGTTTGAAGGCTAAATCCATCGAAGCGCAGATATTGCAGGATGCGGACAGGATCGATGCACTTGGTGCGGTCGGGATATTCCGCTCACTTGTTTCTATGGGCGCCCTCCGTGCACTCAAGCAGACGATTGGTACTGTGAAGGAAACATCGATGAATGCATATGCTCAGGACCCTTTTGAGGGTTTTGGTGATTATATGAAAAATAAGCCGTTCAAGATCAAAGATCGATTGAATACCAATACTGCAAGGGATATTGCGGATGAACGTCTTGTAGTGATGCATGCGTATCTTGAAGCGTTGAAAATGGAAACTTCTTAATAATTCTTGTTCTTATTCTTATACATACAATTTTATTAATAGTAATTGGGAAACAGGAATCTATAATCATGGCTAATATCATAATAGAGAACGGTTACATCCTGACAATGGATCCCGCGCAGGATGACATTGAGCGCGGCGTGGTCGTAATAGATAACGGCATAATCACACAGGTTGCAGAATCGACAGACGAAACTGCCAACACAGTGATCGATGCAAAAGGCGGAGTTGTGATGCCAGGTCTTGTCAACACGCACACACATGCCGGCATGACAATATTCCGTGGGTATGCGGATGATCTGACTCTTTCAGACTGGCTGGAAAACCACATCTGGCCTGCCGAAGCACAGTTGACTGACAATGATCTTTATATTGGCACAAAACTTGCGTGCCTTGAGATGATACGATCCGGCACGACTGCGTTTGTGGACATGTATATCCATGTGGACAAGGTCGCGCGTGCGGTTGAGGAATCCGGCATGCGTGCGGCACTTTCATACGGCATGATCGATCTTGGTGATGAAACTCGCGCGAAATCCGAACTCAAGGAAGGCAGGAGGTTTGTACGCGAATGGAATGGACGCGCAGATGGGCGTATCACGACCATGTACGGGCCGCACGCTCCGCACACCTGTTCGCGCGATTTTCTGGGACTTGTAAGGGAATATGCCTTTGACGATAATGTAAAGATTCACATCCATGTCCTTGAAACAGAAGACGAACTCAACCAGATGAAAGAACAGTTTGGAATGTGTTCTGTTAACATGCTGGATGAGCTGGGTTTCCTTGATAGTGATGTCATTGCAGCGCATTGTGTCTGGCTCTCGGACGGGGATATAGATATCCTGAATGAGCGTGGTGTGAATGTATCCCACAATCCTGTGAGCAACATGAAACTGGCATCAGGGATCGCGCCTGTGCCAAAAATGCTTGCGCGCGGTGTGAATGTTTCACTTGGAACTGATGGGTGTGCATCCAATAATAACCTAAACATGTTCGAAGAAATGAAAACAGCTGCACTTTTGCACAAAGTTGATACATCCGATCCTACGGTAATGCCTGCACGACAAGTGCTTGAGATGGCTACAATTAACGGTGCACATGCAATGGGAACCAACAGTGGAATGCTGAAGGTCGGATGTATGGCTGATGTGATCATTGTGGATATGAACAAGCCACATTTGACACCTATATATGATATACCGTCCCATTTGGTTTATTCTGCATCCGGTGGGGATGTGCGGACTACGATTGTCAATGGAAAGATATTGATGGACGATTACAAGGTTTTATCAATGGATGAGCAAAAAGTGATGAAAGATGCAAATAAGGCTGCATTAAATCTTGTTTTACGTGTGAACGAACAAGAATGATGCACGGTTAGATTTAATATAACAATTATAATTATGATTTATATGAAGATAGATGGAGACTCAAAAAATGAGCAATGATGAACTAATAGAATCCGGTAATATGAAGATAGGGTGGGCACGCGACCACATGGCTGTGGTTGCAATTATAAGGGAACAATTCGAGCGTGAAAAACCGTTAAAGGGACACAGGGTCGGGATGGCATTGCACGTTGAGGCAAAGACTGCCGTGCTTGTCGAGACACTTGCAGCAGGTGGTGCAGAGGTTGCTATTTGCGGATGCAACCCGCTTAGTACACAGGATGATGTCTCACAGGCACTGGATACGCGTGATAATATCTCATGCTTTGCAAAATATGCATGCACAAACGATGAATATTACGAAGCTATCGACATGGTACTGGATTTCGATCCTGATATTACGATAGACGACGGTGCAGACCTTATTTTCAAGATGCACACCGAACGAAAGGATATGCTTGCCACTATTATTGGCGGCTGTGAAGAGACGACCACCGGCATTCACAGGTTAAAGGCAATGGAGCGCGATGGTGCCCTCAAGATGCCTGTTGTTGCGGTCAATGATGCAATGACAAAGTTCATGTTCGATAATCGATATGGGACAGGACAGTCATCATGGGATGGGATCAACAGGACAACAAATTTACTTGTTGCAGGCAAGAATGTGGTCATTGCGGGATACGGATGGTGTGGCAAGGGTGCTGCCATGCGTGCAGTGGGTCTTGGTGCCAATGTAATTGTTACTGAGATCGACCCTATACGTGCGCTGGAAGCGCGTATGGATGGTAATGAGGCCATGCCAATGAAAGAGGCTGCAAAGATCGGTGATATGTTTGTTACCACTACCGGAAACCGTGATATTTTGACAAAAGAGCATTTTGCAGTCATGAAAGATGGTGCAGTTCTTGCAAATTCAGGTCATTTCAATGTTGAGATCAATCTTGAAGATCTTACTGCAATGGCAAAATCGATTAAAACTGTCAGGAACAATATCAAGGAATATGATCTTGGGGACAGACGCATAAATGTCATTGCAGATGGGAGGCTTGTAAACCTTGCAGCAGGTGATGGACATCCTGCCGAGGTCATGGATATGAGTTTTGCGAATCAGGCATTGTGTGTGCGTTACATATCAGAGAATAAGCTGGTAAATGGTGTACATGCTGTGCCAAATGACATTGATATGTATGTGGCAAAACTGAAACTTGAGTCAATGAACATCGAGATAGATGAACTGTCAGATGAACAATCTCGATATATGGCTGGATGGGAATGCGGGACATAACCGCAAGTCACTCATTTTTTTTGATGTAATATTACAAAGATCGAACAATAGGATTTGGGCATTATTTATTTTGAGAATGGCAACTTTGTAAAGTGCAAAAATAATAATATATAAAGATTTCGAATAAAACCTTTTTAGAACAATTGATTTGTCATTGTTAATCAGTTAACATGTTAACAATTCGAATGTGTTTGAACAGTAGAGGTGTATATTCGAAACCTATATATAGTATATCACCGTTGTGTTTGCGCTGAAGCTTAATATGATATGATCACTAAATATCATAAATAAGTATTCATCATCCGCCTATACGCAGTGGGCTCGTAGCTCAGTCAGGCAGAGCGTCTGGCTTTTAACCAGACGGCCTAGGGTTCAAATCCCTACGAGCCCGCTCAAAGAATTAATCAACAGCTAATTTAAGCTACAATTCAATCATAAAATTTACTACCATTTTTCATCTGGACATTTTACCGGGAGGAGAAAAATTGAGAAAATTCAGCTTGCTCGACCACAATTCAGTCCCAAAACACGAAATTATACAAGAGAATGAGGTTAAATCATTATTAGATAAATATCAGATCGAAAAGGGGCAATTGCCAAAGATCAAACAGTCGGATCCTGTTATAAAGGAACTTGGTGCATCAGTTGGCGATATTGCCAAAATTACAAGAAACAGCCAGACAGCTGGGGAATCACTTTATTACCGGCTTGTAATTGATGATTAGGGAATAATTATGCAATTGGCATTATAAAAGTTACATCACATTTAAGTCGGGACATACTTTTCATTTTGACATTTTCAATTAACATTTAATTATACTTAAGTTCAAAGAGGGTGCTATTATCACGTTAGATATCAGTATTTTGTCAAAATCTTATTTCACACGCGATAAGATTGTAAAACATCACATAGATTCCTATAACAAGTTTTTGGATTCCGGTCTGCAAAAAATCATTGATGAGCAAGCTATTATCAATACTGACTTAGAGGATATCTATGTTAAGCTTGGAAAGATCAGAGTTGAGAAACCAGTTGTCAAGGAGGCAGATGGTGCAATTGAAAATTTGTACCCAAACGAAGCAAGACTTCGGAATCTTTCATATTCGGCACCATTATACCTCGGAATGAGCGTGGTAAATGGAGATTTTGAATCCGAACCCGTTGAAGCAAGGGTCGGTGATATGCCAGTAATGATTAAATCCCGCATATGTAATCTAGTAGACTTGACTGATGAGGAAATGATCAAGTATGGCGAAGACCCACTCGACTCTGGGGGATATTATATTATCAACGGTACCGAGCGCGTTGTCATGACATTGGAAGATCTTGCTCCAAATAAGATATTTACTGAACTTGGTGTGCGCTATGGTGACCATATAGAGGTTGCAAAAGTATTCTCGCAAAGACGTGGATACCGCGCACTTGTTGTTGTAGAAAGGGGTCGAAAATCAATTTTGGAAGTATCATTCCCATCAATATCCGGTCGAATAAATTTCATAACACTCATGCGTGCACTTGGAATTGAGACTGATGAAGATATCGTAAACGTAGTTTCAAATGATCTGGAAATTATGAAATTCATGTTTGAAAACCTTGAGGAAGCTGAAGTGTTCACCAATGAGGAAGCGATCGAGAAGATCGGTTCCCGTGTGGCATCCGGGCAGGCAAGTGAATATCAGGTAAAGCGTGCAAACTATGTAATTGACAGGTATTTACTTCCACATCTTGGAAATGAACCTGAAGATCGAATTGCAAAGGCACATTTCCTTGGAAGGATGGCTGAATCTTGTTTTGAACTTGCACTGGGTAGACGTGTCGGCGATGACAAGGACCATTATTCCAACAAGCGTTTAAAGCTTACAGGCGACCTTATGGAAGATTTGTTCAGGGTTGCATTCAATCGCCTTACACGTGATGTAAAGTATCAGCTTGAACGCGCAAACATGCGAAACCGTGAGTTGAATATTGTTACTCTTGTACGCGCAGATGTATTGACTGACAGGTTGCAGCATCCACTTGCTACCGGCAATTGGGTAGGCGGCAGAACCGGTGTGTCACAACTTCTTGACCGTACTGATTACATATCAACACTATCACATCTCCGACGTGTGATCTCACCATTATCAAGGGCACAACCGCATTTCGAGGCACGTGATCTGCACCCCACACAATGGGGACGATTGTGTCCATCTGAGACTCCGGAAGGTCCAAATTGTGGATTGGTCAAAAACTTTGCACAAATGGTGGAACTATCAACAGGTACGGACGACTTGAACACGATCAAGAATGTTCTGTATAACCTAAATGTTACTCCAATTGTATTGCATACGCCTGTTAAAATTATAGCAGAACCCGAAACGGACGTTGAAGTTGAAGATTTCACCGATGAATTGGATTTAGGTGATGAAAATGCTAAAAAGATAAATTATGAGGATGAACCAATACCAATTGAATCCTCAAATGACAGTGTTGATGAGATCGTGGGTGCAATTCTGAGTGACCCTTTGGATAACAACAATGGGGGCGATAGTCTTGAATGAAGCAAAAGTGTTTTTAAATGGAGAACTTGTTGGAACACATTCCAACCCTGTTGAATTGGTGGCTGACATCAGGAAACAGAGGCGTGGAGGAGTATTGCCGCGCCAGATCAATGTTACCTTGTATGAAGATACACATGAAGTCATCATAAATTCCGATATTGGACGTGCGCGCAGACCACTTCTAATAGTTGATAATGGTGTGCCGCTTGTTACAGAAGAACATATAGAGCAACTTAAAAACGGCGATATTGTCATGGACGATCTTATAGATGATGGATTAATAGAGTTCATTGATGCCGAAGAAGAAGAAAATATATTTGTTGCTTTATATGAGGCGGATCTCACTCCGGAACATACGCATATGGAACTAAATCCATCTATGATACTCGGTATTTGTACCGGAATGGTCCCATATCCGGAACATAATGCATCCCCAAGAAATACTATGGGTGCGGCAATGGTCAAGCAGTGTATCGGTGTACCTACGGCAAATACCAAACTAAGACCGGATACTCGTGCACATGTATTGCATTATCCACAAAGAGCACTTACCCGTACACAGGCAAGTGAATCCATCCACTTTGATGACAGGCCTGCAGGTCAGAACTTTGTTGTGGCTGTTTTGTCTTATGAAGGGCATAATATTGAGGATGCACTTGTATTCAATAAAGGTTCAATCGAAAGGGGACTTGGCAGAAGTCATTTCATAAGAACATTTGAAGGTGAAGAACGCAGATATCCTGGTGGCCAGGAAGATAAGTTCGAGATCCCTGATTCTGAATTCAGGGGTGCACGTACTGCAGAATCATATGCAAACCTTGATAGTGACGGACTTGTAAACCCCGAAACTGTTGTAGGTCCAAATGATGTGCTTATCGGAAAAACAAGTCCACCCCGTTTCCTTGAGGAACAGTCCGATTTCGGCATTACTGTGGAACAGCGAAGAGAAAGTGCGATTACAATGCGCTCGAACGAAAAAGGAATCGTTGATACAGTCATTCTTACAGAATCGATAAACGGTACACGTCTTGCAAAGGTTAAGATCCGTGACCAAAGGATTCCCGAGATCGGTGATAAGTTCGCATCAAGACACGGTCAAAAAGGTGTAATTGGGCTTATTGTGCCATATCAGGACATGCCATTCACAGAACAGGGAATGGTCCCCGATCTTGTGATCAATCCACATGCCATCCCATCCCGTATGACTGTGGGACACGTTTTGGAAATGATCGGTGGTAAAGTCGGTTCAATGGAAGGAAGACGCATTAATGCAACTGCCTTCTCCGGTGAGAAGGAAGACGATCTTCGTTCTGCACTTGCGACACATGGATTTGCACATACCGGAAAAGAAGTATTATTCGATGGTGTGACCGGTAAGAAGATCCAGGCAGATGTGTTTGTGGGAGTAATCTTGTACCAGAAACTGCACCACATGGTCGCATCAAAGATCCATGCAAGGTCACGCGGTCCTGTACAGGTGCTAACCCGCCAGCCAACTGAAGGTAGGGCACGAGAAGGTGGTCTGCGATTTGGAGAGATGGAGCGAGATGTGCTTATCGGGCATGGTGCTGCAATGACCTTGAAGGAACGATTGCTTGACGAATCTGATAAAGTGGTTGAACTTGTTTGTGAAACTTGTGGAATGGTAGCTACATTTGATAGAAGACGAAACGTAAGATACTGTTCAAACTGCAACTCAGAAACAGATATTCATCCGGTGGAAATGAGTTATGCATTCAAGTTGCTGCTTGATGAGATCAAATCGCTTGGAGTTGCACCAAGACTTAGCCTTGAAGATGCAGTGTAGGTGATTCAAAATGGATAAAAATATGCCTTCAATACCAAAACGAATTGGTGCAATCAAATTTGGTTTGATATCACCGCGAGAGATTCGGAAAATGAGTGTCACAGCGGTAATAACTGCAGACACCTATGATGATGATGGATACCCTATCGATATGGGCCTTATGGACTTGCGGCTCGGTGTTATTGATCCCGGACTTAAATGTAAGACCTGTTCAAGCCGTGCCGGCGAGTGTCCCGGGCACTTTGGGCACATTGAACTTGTCGCACCTGTGATTCATGTCGGATTTAACAAGATGATCAGGAAAACACTGCGTGCAATATGTCCAAAATGTAGTCGTCTGATGCTAGATGCTGCAAAGAAAGCGGATTCTCTTGAACAACTTGCAAAATTGAAGAAAATGGGACATCTTCCAAATTCACATATAAATGAAATATATAAAGAGGCTGCGAAAACAAAGACTTGCCCATATTGCTATGATGCTGATGGCAACCCTACAAAAAAGACGGTGATCAAGTTCGAAAAGCCTGTTGAGTATATAGAGAATGGAGATAAACTTACCCCATCCGAGATACGCGACAGGTTTGAGAATATCCCTGATGAGGATGTGCGTGTGTTTGGGATGGATCCCGATAATGCAAGACCCGAATGGATGATCTTGACCGTTCTTCCTGTGCCTCCGGTAACAGTCCGTCCATCAATTACACTCGAATCAGGTCAGCGCAGTGAAGACGACCTGACACACAAGTTGGTGGATATCATTCGTATAAATCAGAGGTTTCAGGAAAACCGTGATGCAGGTGCACCACAATTGATCATTGAGGATCTGTGGGAACTGTTGCAGTATCATGTTACTACATTCTTTGACAATGAAGTGTCAGGTGTACCGCCTGCAAGACACAGGTCAGGCAGACCACTTAAGACACTTTCCCAGAGACTCAAAGGTAAGGAAGGAAGATTCAGGGGTAGTCTGTCCGGTAAGCGTGTGAATTTCTCTGCACGTACTGTCATTTCGCCTGATCCTAACCTGAGTATCAATGAAGTTGGGGTGCCACTTCCAATTGCAAAACAGATGACTATTCCTGTCCGGATAATAGAACGAAATATCGATCTTATGCGTATGTACGTTGCTCGTGGAAAGGAGACTTATCCTGGTGCAAATTATGTAATACGCGTAGATGAGCGTCGTATTAAGGTCACTGATTTGAACTGTGAGGAGCTTGCTGAAAAGCTTGAAGTGGGATCTACTGTTGAGAGACAGTTGATCGATGGCGACATTGTGTTGTTCAACAGGCAGCCTTCACTTCACAAGATGAGTATCATGGCACACAATATTAAAGTGTTGCCAAATAAGACATTCCGATTGAATCCATGTGTATGCCCGCCATACAATGCTGATTTTGACGGTGATGAGATGAATATGCATGTGCTCCAGACCGAAGAGTCAAGAGCAGAAGCAAAGATATTGATGCAAGTGCAGGAAAATATCCTTTCACCTCGTTTCGGCGGTCCGATCATAGGCGGAATACATGACCACATATCAGGCATGTTCCTTCTTACAAGAAATGAGAAGTTCATTTCAAAGAACGGTGCTCTGGAACTGCTTCGCAAGGCAGATATTAGGGAATTGCCGGAACCTGCGGGACATAATGAGGATGGTGCGCCATATTGGAATGGGAAACAAATTTTTAGTCAGATCCTTCCAAAAGGACTTGAACTTGAATTCCCTGCAAAAGTGTGTTTCCAGTGTGAAACCTGTAAAAAAGGCGACTGTGAAAATGATGCATATGTTGTGATCAAGGATGGGGAATTAATTAAGGGTACAATTGACGAGAATGGTATTGGTGCTTTTAAGGGACTTGTTCTTGACAAGGTGGTCAAAGAATACGGCACGACAGTAGGTGCAAAATTCATTGATGATGTCACACGTCTTGCAATTCGTGGAGTAATGCGAACAGGCTTAAGTTTCGGAATTGCTGATGAAGATGTGCCACCTGAGGCTAAGATCGAGATCAACGATGTTATGGATAAAGCAGTAGAAGAAGTGCAGGATCTTATCAAGGCATATGAAGCAAAAGAACTGGAACAATTGCCTGGTAGAACTCTTGCAGAAACCATAGAGATGCTAATTATGCAAAAACTTGGTAAAGCACGAGACAGTACCGGTCAGATAGCAGGTAATCATCTTGGATTGGAGAATTCTGCTGTGATAATGGCTAAATCCGGTGCGAGAGGTTCAATGTTGAACCTGACCCAGATGGCGGCATGTGTTGGTCAGCAGGCGGTTCGTGGAGAGCGTATCAAGAGAGGCTATTCCCAAAGGACACTCCCACATTTCGCTAAAGGTGATCTTGCTGCAGATGCGCATGGTTTTGTTAAAGCAAGTTACAAGAGTGGACTCAATCCAACTGAATATTTCTTCCATGCAATTGGAGGTCGTGAAGGTCTTGTGGATACTGCGGTCCGTACTTCACAGTCAGGATACCTTCAGAGGAGACTTGTAAATGCATTGCAGGATTTGGAAGTGCAGTATGACAGGTCTGTGCGTGAAACACGAGGTGTTATTGTGCAGTTCAAGTATGGAGAGGATGGAATTGACTCTACCAAGAGTGATTACAGTAAACCGGAAGCGGTACATAGGATCGTTCGAGCGGTCACCGGAAAAGAGGTGAATTGAATGGCTATAAGTGAGGCGACAATTGAGTCGATGATAAAAGACCTGCCACTTCCAAAAAACATATTGGATACACTTCGTAAGGATACATTCGGAGTAGGTGTTTCAAAGAAAGAGATGGAAGAGATCATACTGCGTGTCGTTGAAAGTTATGAATATGCATGTGTTGAACCCTGTGAGGCAGTAGGTGTAGTTTCTGCACAGTCTATCGGTGAACCGGGTACACAGATGACTATGCGTACTTTCCACTATGCGGGTGTGGCTGAGATTAACGTAACTCTTGGTTTGCCACGTTTGATCGAGATCGTTGATGCAAGGAAATCCCCAAGTACTCCTATGATGACGGTTGCACTTGATGAAGGATATTCAACAGACCGAGATAAAGCAAGAGCGGTTGCATGGGAAATTGAGGCGACGCATATAGAGCATTTGGCAGATGTTACTACCGATCTGGCAAATATGCAGCTTATCATTGATCTGAATGGGAAAATACTTACTCAGAGAAATATGCATATTGATGATATTGCAGAGAAACTACGTGACGAACTTAAAGTGAATATCACAAGTCCGGATGCTGTGGAAAATCAGCTTATTATCACTCCTGATGAGCCTTCGTATCGTTTACTTTTGCAGCTTGCAAAGAATATTCATACCATTACTCTCAAGGGAATAGAAGGCATCGCACGAGTTGTTATCCGTAAAGATGGTGATGAGTATACACTTTTTACTGAAGGATCTGCACTAAAAGATGTTCTTTATATCGAAGGTGTTGATGCTACAAGAACCCATACTAATAATATTGTTGAGACATACGATGTATTCGGCATTGAGGCTGCACGCAATTCGATCATAAAGGAAGCAATCGATACCTTAAATGAGCAGGGTCTTTCTGTTGATATTCGACACATTATGCTTGTTTCGGATATCATGACCTGTGATGGGGCAGTTAAACAAATTGGTCGTCATGGAATTTCCGGTGAGAAAGCAAGTGTATTTGCACGTGCAGCATTCGAAGTCACTGTGAATCACCTTCTTGATGCAGGAATGCGCGGAGATGTGGATAATCTCAATGGTGTGACCGAGAATATCATCGTCGGACAGCCGATCAAGTTGGGTACCGGAGATGTTCACCTGGTTGCAAAACGACCGGTTATTGAATGAAATATAATAAGTAAATGTAAATGGTGAATATCAGTTCTTTCTTAAATACAACCAGAAAGTAGATATAATGAATCAGTTATTACAATACAAATCCTAATTGATACTATATAAAGAGATGATTAAAATGGATATTAATATCGATAAAGCACTGATCAAAGTTATCAGGACCGGATCAGTTATCATTGGATCGAACCGTACAATTGATGCAGCAGTAAGTTCCGATGCAAAAATGGTTGTGCTCGCTGCGAACTGCCCGGAAGATGTAAGATTGAAAATTGAAGCTACAAATGTGCCTGTGTTGAACTATTCCGGTACAAGTGTTGAGCTTGGACCAGCATGTGGTAAACCATTTACAATCGCTGCAATGGCGATTATTGATGCTGGTGAGTCTGAAATATTGGCAGCGGCATAAGGAGTTGCATTATTTGAGTCAGATTCAACTTTCAACAGAGGAAATAAGGTACATAGCACTATTTGAAAATACAACAGGTGCAGGCATTAAGGATTGCATTGTGGAGAATGACAGGATAGTATATGTTGTGAAAACCGGTGAAATGGGTGCAGCCATTGGTAAAAATGGCGATCATATCAACCGTGTCAAAAAATCTGTTGACAAACATGTTGAACTTGTCGAGTATTCAAATGATCCTGAAAAGTTCATCAATAATGTTATTGGTTCTGCATCTGTCAAGTCTGTGAATCTGGTCTCAAAACAAGACAAGCGATTGGCTTATGTAGAAGTATCTGATAATGACAAGGGGCTTGCCATAGGACGCGAAGGAAAGAATATAGAAAAAGTAAAGATACTTATGAAGCGCCATCACGACATTGATGATGTCATTATACAGTAGAAATTAAAACCCATAATTACAATTTAAATTTGAAATTATATAATTGATGCCATATAATTTATACTCATATAGTTAAGGTTAGGAACAATAATTGGAGAATGTAAATATGCCAAACGGAAAATATGCAGCTCACACACTTCAGCAGAACCGAAAAGATGCGAGATGGAAAGACTCACGCTATAATAGGCGTGCTCTTGGATTGGATGTGAAATCAGATCCACTTGGGGGCGCACCACAGGGTCGCGGAATTGTGCTTGAGAAAGTTGGAGTTGAAGCAAAACAGCCAAACTCAGCAATCAGGAAATGTGTCAGAATACAGTTGATCAAAAATGGTCGTCAGGCTACCGCTTTCTGTCCGGGGGACGGTGCAATTAATTTCATCGATGAGCACGATGAAGTGACAGTTGAGCGAATAGGCGGTCGTATGGGCGGTGCAATGGGTGATATCCCAGGTGTTCGTTTCAAAGTTACTGCGGTCAACAATGTAAGTTTGAGAGAAATGGTCATCGGTCGTAAGGAAAAGCCAAGGAGATAATCATAATATGTCTAAATTATTCAGTAAATGGGATCTCTCAGAGGTCGAGGTGACTGATCAGGGTATTCAGAGATATGTAAGTCTTGACCCTGTGGTTATACCACACACAAGCGGAAAACATGCAAAACAGCAGTTCAACAAGTCAAACCTTTCAATCGTGGAACGATTGATAAACAATGTGATGCGCGATGGTCGCAACACAGGTAAGAAGCAACTTGCAATGCGTGTTGTGGATGATGCTTTCGATATCGTTAATAACAGGACAAAAAAGAACCCTGTACAGGTATTGGTTGAAGCGATTTCCCATGCAGGTCCAAGAGAGGAAGTTGTCAGGCTTAAATACGGCGGAATATCTGTGCCAAAAGCAGTCGATACTGCACCACAGCGACGTGTAGATTCAGCGCTCAGGTACATAGCAATGGGTGCAAACAAGTCTGCATTTAAGTCAAAAAGGTCATTTGCAGAATGTCTTGCATCGGAACTCATTGCAGCATCAAACCGTGATGCAAAATGTTTCTCGATCAACCGCAAAGATGGGAAGGAAAGAGTTGCGAAGGCAGCGCGTTAATGCGCTTGTCTTTTTTTTGTGTTATATATTTTTTATAATTAATTTACGTAGGTAGTAAGTATGGGACGAAGGAAGAAAATGGTTGAGCGTGTGACAGCGCTTATGAGTAATCCGGAAATGATCCGGAATATCGGTATTGTTGCACATATCGATCACGGTAAAACAACTTTATCGGACAATCTGTTGGCAGGCGCAGGGATGATATCCAAGGAGCTTGCAGGCAGACAATTGTTCATGGATTCTGATGAGGAAGAACAGGAACGTGGAATTACCATCGATTCGGCAAATGTGTCAATGGTTCACGAGTATGATGGTAAGGAGTACCTGATCAACTTGATCGATACACCCGGACACGTTGATTTTGGCGGTGACGTTACACGCGCAATGCGCGCGGTAGATGGAGCAGTCGTTGTCATCGATGCTGTTGAGGGTACAATGCCACAGAC
Source organism: Methanosarcinaceae archaeon (assembly GCA_020793555.1). Classification (GTDB taxonomy): domain Archaea; phylum Halobacteriota; class Methanosarcinia; order Methanosarcinales; family Methanosarcinaceae; genus Methanovorans. The sequence goes on from DQIO01000319.1 coordinate 14,722, forward strand.
CGAGACGGTTTTGAGGCAGGCATTGAAGGAACACGTTCAGCCAGTTCTGTTTATTAACAAGGTTGACAGGCTTATCAATGAATTGCAGGTCGATGCACAGGAGATGCAGATCAGACTGGGTAAATTGATCGATCATGTCAACAAACTTATTAAGGGCATGAATGAAGAGCGCTACAATGCAGGCTGCAGGGTTGATGCGGCAAAGGGTACGGTTGCGTTTGGTTCAGCATTGTATAACTGGGCGATCAGTGTGCCTATGATGCAAAGAACAGGTGTCTCATTTGGTGAGGTTTTTGATTATTGCCGTGCTGAGGATATGAAAGCACTTGCTGAGAAATGTCCACTCCATGAAGCAGTTAATGATATGGTTATCCGTTTCCTTCCAAGTCCTATTCAGGCACAGGAAGATAGAGTAAGCGCCATCTGGCATGGTGATATGAAAAGCGAGATCGGCAAGTCAATGACTACTGCAAATGCTGATGGGGACATCGCATTCATGGTTACTGATATCACAATGGATCCACATGCAGGAGAAGTTGCAACAGGTAGGCTGTTTAGCGGATCACTTTCAAGAGGTACGGAAGTTTATGTATCAGGTGCATCCAAGCAGAACAGGATTCAGCAGGTTGGTATTTTCATGGGTCCGGAAAGACTTGAAGTTGAAATGATCCCTGCAGGAAATATTGCTGCTGTGACCGGATTGAAAGATGCGATCGTTGGTTCGACTGTGACAACACTTGAAGATATGGATGTATTTGAGAGCATTACTCATGCAAGTGAACCTGTTGTGACTGTTGCTGTTGAAGCAAAGCACATGAAGGATCTGCCAAAATTGGTAGAGGTATTGAGACAGGTCGCAAAGGAAGACCCTACACTTAAAATTACTCTTGATGAAGAGACTGGCGAGCACTTACTGGCAGGTATGGGTGAATTGCACCTTGAAGTGATTGCTCACAGGATTGAGCGTGATAAAGGTGTTGAGATCAGTACGACCCCGCCACTCGTTGTATATCGTGAAACAATAACTGGAAAGGCAGGACCTGTTGAAGGTAAATCACCAAACAGACACAACAGATTCTATATTGTTGTTGAGCCACTTGCACCGGAAGTTGTTGCTCTCATTAAGAGCGGTGAGATATCAATGAGGATGCCGGAAGTCGAGCGTCGTGAGAAGTTGATGGCAGTCGGTTTGACCAAAGAGGAAGCAAAAGGTATTGCTGACATATTTGAGAGTAATATATATCTTAATATGACAAAAGGTATCCAGCACCTGAATGAGACCATGGAACTTGTTTTGGAAGGATTTGAGGAAGTCATGAAGGCAGGACCTCTTTCAAGAGAACCATGTATGGGTGTTAAAGTGTCACTTGTGGATGCAAAACTTCACGAAGATGCAGTACACCGAGGTCCGGCACAGGTTATTCCGGCATCAAGGCAGGCAATACAGGCTGCTATGCTGATGGCAGATGACACGATGTTCGAACCATACCAGAAAGTGTTCATTCAGGTTCCACAGGACAATATGGGCGGTGCGGCTAAGGAGATCCAGGGTCGCAGAGGTATTATCATTAATATGACCTCAGAGGGTGACATGACTATCATTGAATCCAAGGCACCTGTTTCAGAGTTGTTTGGATTTGCCGGTGATATCAGATCAGCAACTGAAGGTCGTGCAATGTGGAGCACGGAATTTGCAGGATTTGAACCATTGCCAAAGAATTTGGTAATAGAGGTTGTATCCGGTATACGTGAAAGAAAAGGATTGAAGGCACAATTGCCACAACCATCAGATTTCATGAGCATGTAAGACGGAATGTTTCCGTCTTATTGCTTTTTATTTCGTTTATGTCCTATCGGAAAGGTTTAAACGTGTAAACGACTATTAGGGTCAAAACATGTTAATTTGATTGAAATATACTAATTAAAGGAGGATTAAATTATGGCTGAGAAACCACATATGAATTTAGCAGTCATCGGTCACATTGATCACGGTAAGTCTACACTTGTCGGCAGGTTAATGTTCGAGACCGGTGCAGTACCTGCACATCTTATTGAAAAATATAAGGAAGAAGCAAGAGAGAAAGGAAAAGAATCTTTCGCATTCGCATGGGTAATGGATACACTTAAGGAAGAGCGTGAAAGGGGTATCACAATAGATATCGCACACAAGAGATTTGATACTGATAAATATTACTTTACAATCGTGGACTGTCCTGGACACCGTGACTTTGTTAAGAACATGATCACCGGTGCATCACAAGCAGATGCAGCGATTCTTGTAGTTGCAGCACCTGATGGTGTAATGGACCAGACAAAGGAGCACGTTTTCCTTTCAAGGACATTGGGTATCAACCAGTTGATAATTGCAATTAACAAAATGGATGCAGCAGATTACAGTGAGGACAGGTACAATAAGGTTAAAGAGGAGGTATCCCAGCTTCTCGGTATGGTAGGTTTCAAGGCATCAGAGATCCCATTTATCCCAACATCTTCATTCGAGGGTGACAACATTTCAAAATCAAGTGATAAGACACCATGGTACAAAGGACCATCCATCTTAGAAGCACTTGATCTGCTCACAGAACCGGAAAAACCTGACAAACTTCCACTAAGGATCCCTGTTCAGGATGCATACACAATTTCCGGTATCGGAACTGTACCTGTTGGTAGAGTTGAGACAGGTGTCATGAAGAAAGGCGAAAATGTCATATTCATGCCAAGTGGCGCAACCGGTGAAGTAAAATCCATTGAGATGCACCATGAAGAGCAGGATCAGGCAGTACCCGGTGACAACATCGGATGGAATGTAAGAGGTATTGGTAAAGCCGATGTGAGGAGAGGAGATGTTTGCGGACCAGCAAGCAACCCGCCATCAGTCGCTGATGAATTTACCGGTCAGATCGTTGTATTGCAACATCCGTCTGCGATCACAGTTGGATACACTCCTGTGTTCCACTGCCACACAGCACAGACTGCAGGTACTTTCATGTCACTTGACAAGAAACTTGATCCAAAGTCAGGTGAAGTCAAGGAAGAGAACCCAACTTACATCAAGGCTGGCGATGCAGCAATTATCACTGTCAAACCAACAAGACCAATGGTAATTGAACCGATTAAGGATATCCCTCAACTCGGTAGATTCGCTGTCCGTGATATGGGCATGACCATTGCTGCCGGCATGTGCATGAGTGTCAAACAGAAATAAGACACTCCCTTTTATTTTTTGGAGAAAAAAATGTCACAGAAAGCAAGAATACGATTATCCGGGATAAGTCCCACAAACCTTGATGGTGTTTGCAATCAGGTTAGAGCGATTGCAGAAAGAACTGGCGTGAGTATAGCCGGACCTGTCCCACTTCCTACAAAAAAATTGATAGTACCATCCAGAAAAAGTCCAAGTGGAGATGGAACTGCTACATGGGATCACTGGGAAATGCGTGTACACAAGAGGCTGATAGATATTGCAGCAGATGAACGTGCACTCAGGCAACTTATGAGAATCCAGGTTCCAAAAGACATCAACATTGAGATTATACTTCAGAATTAATGCTGTGTAGTTATTGTCATTCAATAACTATTTCAGTGTAATTACTTTCGGTTACAGATACATTTAGTTTCGATACTTATCATTATCTGTAACATATCATCTCCCTTTCACAGACTATTTTTCTAATGTATTAGTGTGGGCTTGTAGTATAGCGGATAGCACATAAACCACTCGTGTCGTGTCAACCATACAATGCCGCTAGACGGAAGGAGACAAAACAGATGCGAAAAATAGTGCGACCACACGCGCGAGAGCGCAGCACGTTCCTAAATTGGGAACATGGAATACCAAAAGTTTAAACACTAATATGCTAAAATAGAGACTTATGTCAATTAATCGGGAAAATGTATTGATCGAAGCCCTGCCATATATAAGGGATTTCCATGATTCCATCATGGTAATAAAAGTCGGGGGCCATGCAATGGTCAACCCCAAGACAATGGATGAGATTATACAGGATATTGTTCTTCTGCGCTTTGTTGGAATACATCCGGTTCTCGTACACGGTGGAGGTCCTGAGATTACCGAAAAGATGCAGCGTATGGGCAAAGAGCCTGAATTTGTAGGAGGGCTTCGGATCACTGACGATGAGACACTTGAGATCGCACGTATGGTTTTGGTTGGAAATATCAATACAAGGATTGTTTCGCTCATCGGGCAGCATGGTGGAAAAGGAATTGGTCTTTCCGGAAAGGATGGAAAGATGATACTTGCCAAAAAGAAGCCTGCCCAGCGTGTTGTGATTGAAGGGGTGGAGCAGCATGTTGATATTGGATGGGTCGGCGAGACTGAAATCATCAATCCAGAGATAATTAATATTGTTACCAGGGAGGGTTACATCCCTGTAATATCTCCTATAGCAATGGATGCGGCTGGAAATGCATTGAACATTAATGCAGATACTGTTGCAGGCGACATCGCAGCAGCACTTAATGCCAAAAAATTGATACTCATGACAGATGTTCCCGGTCTTTTGAGGGACATAAATGACAAGTCATCACGCATATCAAGGGTCACTGTTGATGAAGTGGAGAGCCTGATTGATGAGGGTGTTATTTCCGGCGGAATGACACCGAAGATGCGAAGTGCAGCAGCATCTGCAATGAGCGGGGTTGAGAGGGTGCACATAATCGACGGTAGTGTGTCGCATTCGATTTTGCTTGAGTTGTTTACCGATACTGGAATCGGAACAATGGTCTATACTGATCAGGATTGAAGTGTAAGTTTACAAAAAGGCACTGTTCCGATATTCAGTGATTTCAATAAACACCGATTTTTGTCAAGTGTTTATGTCTCATAATTGGACCATGCTCAAGGTACCAAATCGAAGTCTCTTGTTGCTTAACCATGGTATTGGATACGATTTCTGAAAAATCTCATTCGATTTGAAAACAGGTGTTTTTGCCTTCTCCTTCATTGATTACAGGGATTAATTTTCTATAGCGGAAGCTTTACTCTCACAAAACAGCGAAGAGGCATTTTTATTTTTATTTTTAGATCATATTCGGTTTCAGGAATGCTCACTTACAATTTGAAAGATATCCAGGTCCTAACAGTTATCCACGGTACTGCCAAAACCATCCAACTTTCTCCAGTACTTAACCACGTTTATATAGGACTGCGTCAATGTGGCAGTACTGACACTAAATAAAGGGGATTTGATGATCGATTTTTCATGTAAGGAATTCAAAATTGAAGATGTGATAAAATGTGCACTGAACCTGACACGGGCTGATATGAAAGTATTGGAGTACTTCTTTAAAGAGCCTGATAGTTGGAGCAAAACTGAGCAGATAGCAGACCTGACAGAACTTGATCTTTCAACTATCCAGAGGTCTGTCAAGAAGCTGCATGAAAAGGGCATACTGGCAAAATCACAAAGCAACCTTGATGGAGGGGGATATTCATTCATTTACAGGATAATCAACAAAACAAAGCTCAAAGAGCTGATAATGGGCATTGTCAGCAAATGGATAAAGAAGGTCGAACAGGAACTGGGGGATTGGTAAATGCTTAAAATAACACCTTATCTTGGTTTTTTGGTAGTCATAGTCTCCATTGGAGGTCTCTGGTATCCGATCCTTGGCTACTTCATGTTCCTTACCATAGGAACGCTGTTTATAACCAGCATCTTCAGAGGGCGTTGGTTCTGTGGAAATCTCTGTGCACGTGGAAGCTACTTAGATTACGGGATCATCAATATTTCAAAGAAAAGGAAGAACCCAATGATCCTGTCAAGCATGTGGGTCAGACTTCCTGTATTCACGCTCTTGATGGTTCTAATGACGTATCGTATCTCAGTAACATTTGCTGCACATAACACCTTCGAACTTATTGGCACCGTACTTGTATCAATGTGTCTTGTGACAACCATCATTGGTACAATGCTTGGGGGCTACTTCAACACGAGGTCCTGGTGTATCGTCTGTCCAATGGGGACAATGCAGAGGTTCATCGGCGGTAACAGATACCAGCTCCAGATGGTACATGAGTCATGTACTGACTGCAAACTCTGTGAGAAAGTCTGCCCGATGGAACTTGAAGTTCGTGACATCGGCAACAACCCGGATTGTATCAAATGCGGACGGTGTGTTGAGAAATGTCCAAATGACTCACTGTCATTCTAAAATGGAGAACATTTGTTTCCAATTTTTCTTTTTTTAAATTTGGGCATACTCCAAAAATACGATCAAAAGTTCATGCCATAGTATCAAAATATCCAATTGGGGGAAAGTCACAGCAATTGACCTAAACTAAAGAAAACGGAGCATCCGTTCCCGCCGCAGGCGGCGGATTCCACTGCCACCAAACCCACAACAACTCACAACCCCAAATACAACAATGCAATTCTCATATCTGCAAATATAACGCCGCATAAAAAACGCTTTGTATTTTGTGTTCATGGTGTAGGAACGTGCCGCACTGCGCGCAGTCGCGTCGTTTTTTGCATCTGTCTTACCCCCATTCATCTCGCGACATCATGTTGTTGACGTGACACTAGTGTCGCGTCAACTTTCAAGTGTCGGATTATGAAGGGCATAGGGCACAATTATAAAATCAAA